>NZ_KV816329.1:0-96299 GCF_001814395.1 Corynebacterium sp. HMSC059E07 | reverse complement strand
ACACCGGCATTAAACTCGATGCCTTCATCCACCAGACCGCCGCCAAGGAAGACATCACTGTCGCTGAGGCAGTCATCAAACTGCTTTCCGGTGAAATACAGCCACCAGCTACGGTGGTGCTCCACACCTACCAGGCCTGCGATATTGAGGATGCACCGACCTTTATTGAAGGCTTCGGCTGGCGGGCTGAGCCCATGCCACATGACAAGATGCGGGATTTAACCGAAGAGATAAAAGAGGCCGATGGCTACCAGCCAGGAATCATCATGCGCAAACTTGTCGAAGGACGCGACGGTACCTGCCGGGTCGGCGGCTGTGGCGAGCCTGCTTTTCTCAGCCAGTTGGATCACCGACACAACTGGGCTGAAGGCGGGCCAACCCACCCGAAGAACCTGGCGTGTTTATGCCAAAGCCATCACAACATGAAAACCGATGGCACCCTTAAATACCTGCTGGACCCCTACAGCGGGGATGTCATCTGGCTTTTTGAGGATGGCACCTGGACTATTACCGAAGCCGACGGGCCGCTAGCACCAAAGCAGAAACGGTGGGCACAAACAGTCGCCCAACACATCACCGCCACCAGGAAACGCATCCGCGAGGAAGCCCAATACCTCAAACAAGAACTCGACGACTACGCACAACAACAAGCCCAAGCCCAAGCCCAAGCCCAAGCCGAAGCCGAGGACGCGGACAACACCGACACAGATGCCAGCACCGACGACATCCCCTTCTAAACCTTGACCCCACCCCGTCGAATAAAACGACGACACCAATCCAGCAGAAAGGAAAGAACCCAAGAAACCAGGAACACAACCACCGTCGTCACAGACGACGACTGCACTGCCGAAGCCCAGTCAGGCTCGCCCCAACTGTTGCCATTGGGACCGGCTGGACTTAGTCATGCCGGTTAGGATGGAGTGAATGCAGATCTACATTGCCTCAGTACCCGTCGATGATGTTGCCCTCGCTCACGACTTCTATGTCAATACGCTCGGCTTTCGAGTCAAGGACGATGTAACCCACGGAGACTTTCGGTGGCTCACGGTCACCAATGCGGAAGGCCAAGGGGATATGGAGCTCCTGCTCGAGCCCAAGGCCCATTCCGCGGCCAAGGACTACGCAGCAGCACTCAAGGCTGATGGTGTCCCTGTCACCCAGTTCCTATCCGCAGACGTGGAGCGAGAATATAGCGAGCTCACTGAAAAGTGGGAGTGCATTTCACTATGGTGCCGACCGACGTCGGCCCCTCCATCATCGCCGTCTTCGATGACACCGTAGGCAACCTCATCCAACTGGTACAGCTCAAGAAATAGAGAATAAAGAATGTCACACTTACCTTCTTCCGTCGCTATCATCGCAGCCGTTAGCGCCCTATGCGTAATGCCTCTAACTGCATGCGCGGAGCGTGGGTCAGACACGACTCCGACACCGCAGTTCAGTGAAATTCCGTCTAGCTCCGCTGCTATCGATGGGCCGGAGCCGCCGTCCAGTGACACGCAGAATGCTCCCTCACAACAGGATGCCAATGTTGCTGCCTTTGCGGGTATGGGGACGGCTGCGATTGATGACCAACACCACATGCCAGATCGGTTGGGCGGCCTCATTCCGACGGGCGTGCGCGTAGGCGCTCACGACGGTTTCACGCGGGTGGTGGTTGACCTCGAGGGAGAAGGTGAGCCCGGCTGGTTCACCGCCTATACCGACGATCCTCGTCAGCAGGCATCAGGTCATCCAGTCGAAGTAAAGGGAAACACTTTTCTCAATCTGGGGATCGAAGGAACTCCGTGGCCTTCCACAGCCGATCTCGAAGAAAGGTATATGAAGCCAGGAACTACTCCCGGTACTGGTGTGGTGAGCGAAGTCGTATACACGACCTCATTCGAGGCACAAACCCAATTGATCATTGGACTACAGAAGAAGACACCGTACTCAGTGATTTTCCTGGAGGACCCCAAACGCCTAGTTCTCGACTTCCAGGTTTGACGTGTGGTGAAACGATAAGGGCCCTGTCCCCAGCTAATTCCTGGGTTACAGGGCCCTTGTTCTAGGAGGTTCTAGGAGGTCCTAACAGTCCTAGCTAGTCTGGAGATTAATCCTCCTCGACAGGGACCAGGGAGATCTTGCCGCGGTTATCAATGTCGGCGATTTCCACCTGAATCTTATCTCCAACGTTGACGACGTCTTCGACCTTTTCAATGCGCTCGTCGCCACCCAGCTTCGAGATGTGCACAAGGCCGTCGCGACCCGGGGTCAGGGAAACGAAGGCACCGAAAGCCACGGTCTTCACTACGGTGCCGAGGAAGCGCTCACCCACCTTCGGCAGCTGTGGGTTAGCAATGCTGTTCACGCGGTCGATGGCAGCGTCAGCGGCTTCACCCGTAGCGGCCGAAATGTAGACGGTGCCGTCTTCCTCGATGGAGACATCGGCGCCAGTTTCCTCGGTGATGGCGTTGATGGTCTTGCCCTTCGGGCCAATGAGCTCACCAATCTTGTTCACCGGGATAGTCACCGAGGTAATGCGCGGAGCCAGGCCAGACATCTCGTCTGGGCCCTCGATGACCTCAGACATCGTGTCGAGGATGGCGGCACGGGCGTCGCGGGCCTGCTCGAGGGCGTCGGCAAGCACGTGCGATGGAATGCCATCCAGCTTGGTGTCCAGCTGCAGGGCGGTGATGAACTCGGAGGTACCGGCAACCTTGAAGTCCATATCGCCGAAGGCATCCTCAGCGCCGAGGATATCGGTGAGTGCCACGAACTTTTCCTTGCCGTTAACTTCACCAGAAACCAAGCCCATGGCGATACCCGCCACTGGGGCCTTCAGCGGAACGCCCGCGTTGTAGAGGGACAGGGTGGACGCACAGACGGAGCCCATGGAGGTAGAACCGTTGGAACCAAGGGCCTCAGACACCTGACGAATGGCGTAGGGGAAGTCCTCACGGGACGGGATCACCGGCAGCAACGCGCGCTCAGCCAGCGCACCGTGACCAATCTCGCGGCGCTTCGGGGAACCTACGCGGCCGGTCTCGCCGGTGGAGTACGGCGGGAAGTTGTAGTGGTGCATGTAGCGCTTGGACTCCACTGGGGTCAAAGAATCGATCTGCTGCTCCATCTTCAGCATGTCCAGGGTGGTCACACCCAGGATCTGGGTCTCGCCACGCTCGAAGAGAGAGGAGCCGTGTGCACGCGGGATCAGATCAACCTCCACGCCGAGGTCACGGATATCGGTCACACCACGGCCATCGATCCGGAAGCCCTCGGTGAGGATCTTGGTGCGCACGATGTCCTTCATCACGGCGTTGAAGGCGTTGCGGATCTGTTTGGATGCATCGGCTTCGTCGAGGTCGTCAAAGTCTTCGACGAGCTTAGCCTCGACCTGCTCCATGAACTCGTTAGTGGCGTCATCGCGGTCCTGCTTGCCCGGGATGGTGAGGAGCTTCTCCAGCTTCTTGGCGGCTGCCTTTTCAACGGCCGCGTAAACATCATCACCGTAAGGCGGGAAGAGCGGGAACTCCTGCGTCTCCTTGGCTGCACGCTCCGCCAGACCTGCCTGCGCTTCACACAGGGACTTGATGAAAGGCTTCGCAGCCTCCAAGCCCTCAGCCACGGTGGACTCCTGCGGAGCCGGTGCGCCTTCCTTGATGCGCTCGGCTACGTTCACACCAGCGCCGGCCTCGACCATCATGATGGCTACGTCGTCCTTGCGGCCCTTCTTCACGATGCGGCCGGCAACGACCATCTCGAAGAGGGCATGCTCGTGCTGCTCGTTGTTCGGGAAGGCCACCCACTGGCCCTTCGGGTGCTTATCATCAGCAATCAGTGCCATGCGCACGCCGCCCACCGGGCCGGATACCGGCAGTCCAGAGAGCTGAGTGGAGGCGGAAGCGCCGTTGATGGCAACGACATCGTAGTACTCCTCCGGGTCCATGGAGAGAACCGTGACGACCACCTGAACCTCGTTGCGCAAGCCCTTGACGAAGGTCGGGCGCAGCGGGCGGTCGATGAGGCGGCAGGCCAGGATAGCTTCGGTGGAAGGACGGCCCTCGCGGCGGAAGAAGGAGCCCGGGATCTTACCCGCGGCGTACATGCGCTCTTCCACATCCACGGTCAGCGGGAAGAAGTCGAAGCCCTCACGCGGCTGGTTGGAAGCGGTGGTCGTGGACAGCAGCATGGTGTCCTCGTCCAGGTAGGTGGTCACGGAGCCACCAGCCTGCCGGGCAAGCTGGCCCGTCTCAAAACGGATAGTACGGGTGCCGAAATCGCCGTTATCCAGGGTGGCGATGGCCTCGGTAATGCCGTAGTCCTCGTCGATTGCGAACTCGACGGAGTTGTTCGTTTGATTCTTAGCGTTCTTAGCGCTCATGTATGAAACTCTCCTTGGAGCTGTCATGGCGATCTTCGGTGCCGCCTCTTCTTCGATGTTTTCTGACAACGCCCAAGGATTTTAGCAGATGGGACAAGAAAACCCCCGCACACTTGGTGCGGGGGCTAAAAAGTCGAGCGCTTAGCGGCGCAGACCCAGGCGAGAAATCAGGTCGCGGTAACGGTCAACGTCGTTGGCAGCCAGGTACTTCAGCAGGCCACGACGGCGACCAACCATCAGCAGCAGACCACGACGGGAGTGGTGATCGTGCTTGTGATCCTTGAGGTGCTCGGTCAGGTTGTTGATGCGGGAAGTCAGCAGCGCAACCTGTGCCTCCGGGGAACCGGTGTCGGTCTCGTGCAGGCCGTACTCCTTGAGGATCTCAGCCTTCTTCTCGGTGCTCAAAGCCATGGGAAAATCTCCTATTGTATTTCAGTCCACATGAAATGTTGCGCCTAAAAGGCGCTGCCCGTGACTACTGTGGACCGCAGTCAGCAAGCCGAAGTAGAAGTATAGAGGCTGCCCAGCTTCGACATCAAATCATCGACGAAGCGCGCGTCGTCGACAGCAACGGCCACGCGGGTGGTGGGATTGTCGAGGCGCTCGGGGTCACCGATAGTGCGCCCGTTCTCCTCACACCGCAGGTTGAGGTCGAGGCATGTGACCAGCGAAGGATCCGCTGCCACGGCTACCGCTAAGGGATCGTGGAGCCCACAACCGCCGAGGTGCGGAGACGTCGTTTTGTAGGCGCGGATGTAGTAGTCCACGATGTCCGCGTAGATCCGGCCCGTCCGCGTGCCTCGCCACTGCTTCGTATGCTCCCTGGTGAGCAACGTGCGCAACGTGACGTCGAGCCCCACCATCGTGAGGTTCTGTGCATGACGGAAGACATAGTCCGTGGCTTGGGGATCTTGGAAGACGTTGGCCTCGGCATAAGGAGTGACGTTTCCGGGCACGGTTAGCGCGCCGCCCATCATGACGATGCGGGCGTTGCGGGCAAACTCCGGGTCCTCGCGCATGGCGGCTGCAATGCTTGTCGACGGCCCCGTCGGCACTATAACCAGGTCCTCGCCATGCTCGCGGACCGAACGGACAAGAAAGCCCACCGCATCCTCGTAGGCTTTGCGCCGCGGCGGAGGCAAGAGAACCTCGCCGAGGCCATTGCGTCCATGAATGAACGCCGAAATGGGAGCCACGCTAAAGCCCGGCCGCGTCGGGCCGGAAAAGACGGGGACGTCCGAGGCGTCGAGAAGCTCGAGCAACGCCAGCGAGTTGCGCACTCCCAAGGCCACCGGCACGTTGCCATAGGTGCCGGTGACCCCGATCAGCTCGAGGTCAGGGTGCGCAACGGCATAGGCGAGCGCGAGGGCGTCGTCGATTCCTGTGTCGAGGTCGAGGATGATCTTCATTTAGGCCTCACGGGCAAGAATCTCACGGACTCGGGCGACGTCGCGCTCCATTGCCGCTAGGAGCTCCTCAACGGAGTTGAATTTCTCCATGTCACGCACGTGATCGACAAAATGCACGGTGGCCTCGTGGCCGTAGAGGTCGGCATCGCGATCCAGCACGAAGGACTCCACAGAGCGCTCCTCGTCACCAAAGGTGGGGTTCGTGCCCACCGAAATGGCCGCTGGATAAGGAACGCCGGGTTCCATGTCTCCTTCCAAGGGCGCCCCAGTTGGCTCGACCACGAACCAGCCCGCGTAGACGCCATCGGCTGGGATAGCGACGGATTCCGGGAAGTACTGGTTGGCGGTCGGGAAACCGAGTTCCTTTCCGCCACGCCCCGCACCACGCACAACGGGCCCAGTCACCGTGAAATGACGCCCCAGCGCCCAATTCGCGCGCGCAATATCGCCCTTGGCAAGAGCGGCGCGGATGTTGGTGGAGCAGATGCGCTCGCCGTCGTCGTCAAGCAAGGGCACGATGTCAACGCCGAAGCCGAACTCGGCTCCGAACTCCGCCAGCGCCGCCGCCGTACCAGCCGCGCCCGCGCCAAAGGTGAAGTTCTCCCCCACCACGACGTGTTCCGCATGCAAGCGCCCCACAAGGAGGTCTGTCACGTATTCGCGCGGCTCGACGCCCCGGAGCTCCTCCGTGAAATCGATGACGAGCACGGCCTCGATGCCCATTTCTTCCGCCAGTTGCATGCGGCGCTCAAATGTAATGACGGACAACGGCGCGCGCTCCGGAAGGAACACCGAAACTGGGTGCGGATCGAAGGTCACCATGACCGCACTATGACCGTGTTCGCGCGCGTGCTCGACGGCCTTCGTCACGAGCTGCTGGTGGCCGCGGTGCAGGCCGTCGAAGACGCCAATTGTCACCGACGTCGGACCGAGGTCAGCGGGGATGCTATCGATTCCGTACCAAATATCCACGGGCACCATGCTATCCCACAGCAGACGGTGCCCTAGACTGCAGGGCATGACTGATCCGCTCGAACGTTCTGGCCTCGTGGTCGTCGACAAGCCCGCCGGCATGACCTCGCACGATGTCGTGGGAAAACTGCGGCGCTTCTTCCACACCCGCAAGGTGGGGCACGCAGGCACGCTAGATCCCATGGCCACAGGAGTGCTCATCGTGGGCATTGAGCGCGGCACGAAATTCCTCGCCCACATGGTGGCCTCCACCAAGGCTTACGACGCCACGATTCGCCTCGGCATGGCGACCCACACCGACGACGCGGAGGGGGAAAGCACGTGGGGCGAACCGGCAACCGCTGTGGAAGATTCAGCCATTGCGCAGGAAGTTGATGCCTTGACCGGCGATATTATGCAGCGTCCGGCAGCGGTGTCCGCGATCAAAATCGATGGCAAGCGTGCCCACGAACGGGTGCGGGCGGGCGAAGAGGTTGAGATTCCAGCTCGCCCGGTCACAGTCAGCCGCTTCGATATCCTCGATACGCGGCGCACCGGAGAGTTCATTGATCTGGACGTGTCGGTGGCCTGTTCTTCGGGCACCTACATCCGCTCGCTGGCTCGGGATTTGGGGGAAGCGCTCGGCGTCGGCGGGCATCTCACCGCGCTGCGCCGCACGGAGGTAGGGCCTTTTACGCTTGACGACGCCCTCCCCCTCGACGCCCTCGAGACCTCCCCGAGGCTGTCCTTGAGCCTCGACGAGGCGCTCGCTCGTAGCTATCCGGTCTTGGAGGTCACCGATGACGAGGCTCAGGCCTTGGCCATGGGTAAGTGGCTGGAGCCGCGTGGGTTGAAAGGCACCTACGCGGCCGTCGATCCGCAGGGCCGATCCGTCGCCCTAATCAAAGAGAAGGGCAAGCGCCTGGCCACGGTTTTTGTCGCTCGCCCCTCCACTCTTTAGTTCTCAAAGTTGAGCGCCGGGACGGCGGCAGAGACGATGACATAGCCGTCCCGAATGATCCAGTGGCCGGTAATGAACGGCACCGGGGTCGGTCGCGCTAGGAGGTAGGAGACTAAAGTTCCGTCGAGGCGCAAGTCAATTTCGGCCTGATCGAAATCGAGCCACCGCCGCGTCATGGGGAACCACGTCTTGTAGGTGGCTTCCTTCGCACAAAACAACAGGCGGTCCGGGCAGGAGATGCCCGCCGCGCGGAGGCGGGACAACTGCGGCATCTCCCCTGGCCGGGCGATCATCGTCAACACGTGTTCCGGCAAGGGCTCCGCTGGCTCGGCGTCGAGTCCCATCGAGCGCACGTGTGTGGTGGGCGCTGCCACCGCTGCGCGCAACCCCTCGGTGTGCGTCATCGATCCCGTGTAGCCTTCCGGCCACAGCGGCATGCCCCGCTCACCGCGCAGAATAGGTTCGTCGCCGGTGTAATTAAGCTCCTTCAGCGCGCGGTGAGCGCACCAGCGGGCATCCCCAAATTCCGACTTGCGGACGTCCACGGCCTGCGAGACCACAGCGCGCTCCTCTGGGAATAGGTGATGGAAATTGAGGAGATTAGTCATCGACTCATCCGTGCGCACGTAGCAGTAGCGCGCAGACTCTGGGAAGAGGGAAGGCTCAAGCATGCTCGGCCCTCCCCGTCGTCTCATCGATGGTGAGCACCGGATACGGCCACTGCTGGAGGCCGCCGTGTGCCTGCCATTCACGCGGATACCCTAGCGAAACCTCGATGTGGTCCACACCGTCGATATTGGCTCGGTTTGGCATGTGAAGATGCCCATAGACCACGGCTTTGGCATTGTAGCGCCGCGGCCACGAACGCGTGTGGCGGGTACCGCACCACAAGGCCACTTCGGGCCAGCGCAAGTAGAGGGTCGGCTCCTGGACCAATGGCCAGTGATTGATGAGGACGGTCTCCCCTTCCACCCGGGACAGGCGCTTAATTGAATAGGCCAGCCGGTCCCAGCACCAAGCACGCACATCGACGAAGGGGGCAATGGCGAATTCATCGGTCATGACGATTTGCTTTTGCTTTGCGCTCGCAAGCTCTTGTTCGACCGTGGTCCCCGGCGGGCGAAAGCTGTAATCGTACAGCGTAAACAGCGGGACGACGGTCACCCCTCCGAAGACCGGATAAGGATCCTCTGGGGTAATCACGCCGATCTCACGGCAGCCTTCAACAAGCCGGTCGTATTTTGCGCGCCCCTTAAATGCGTCCTGTCCCCGAGAAAACAGCTCATGGTTGCCGGGCACCCAAATGACGGTGGCATAGCGGTTCTTCAGCCGCGCCAAGGTGTTGATCACTAGGTCAATGCGCTCGGCGACGTCCCCTGCGACGATCAACCAGTCATGGGGATTCGGCGGTACGAGTTCATCGATGCGCTCACCGTTGACTCGCACCGCCGCGTGGAGATCGGAGACGGCCCACAGAGTGGTCATAATGCCTCCTTCACACGAACATTCCCTCTACTTCTACCACAGGCTTAGACCCGCGCCCACCGCATCGAGCGAAAGCGCCAGACGACGCCTACCATGCGGATGAAGATGAACGCGGCGATCCCGCCCCATACTCCGCTAAGCCCGGTGCCAAGAGCAAAAGCCAACCAGACGCCGGGAAGGAAGCCTAGAAGTACCGCCGCCAAGGTCAGCGTGCGAAGAAAAGCTGCATCCCCAGCGCCGAGGAGAACGCCGTCCAAGGCGAAGACCACCCCGCCGATGATGACGAGGAAAGTCATAACCCACCAAGGTCCGGAGATCACCTCGAGGACTTCCGGGCTCGTGGTAAAGATCCGCGGGATGATCCCGGAACCAAGCGCAAGAATCACAGCAAGTCCAAGGGAGAAGGACGTCGAATAGAGCGTCACCTTAGTACCCACCGTGCGGGCGTAGCGCGCTGAGCCTGCACCCAGTGCCGCGCCGGTCAAGGCCTGGGCGGCAATTGCCAGTGAATCCAGCACAAGGGACAAGAAGTTCCACAACTGCATCAAGATTTGATGCGCGGCCAGTTGTGCGGTTCCGATGCGCGAAGCCACAGCTGCTGCGGATAAAAAGGCCACTTGGAAACTCAACGAGCGCACAATGAGATCGCGCCCCAGCACGAGCTGCCGGCGTACGACGCGCCAGCGGACTTCCCACGAGCCGGTATGCTCGCGGCGCAGTTCCCTGAGGAAGAATGCCGCGATGATTCCCATCCCCAACACCGTGGCTAAGGCTGACCCCTGCAGCCCCCACAAGTGCACGAAAATAGGCACTGCACTAGCGCCAGGAATCATACCGGCAAGTGTGAAATACAAGGGCTTGCGGGTGTCTTGTACGCCTCGCATCCAACCGTTACCAGCCATCGTGATGAGGGTAAAGGGAATCGCGATGGCGGCGATGCGCAGCCACTGTGCGGTCCCCTTCGCAGTTTCGGGGTTGCCGGTCAACCAGGAGGCAAAGACCCCGGCGAAGAGCCACATAAGGACCGCTAGGACCAGGCCGACGCCGACCGCAACCCACGTGGCCTGAACGCCTTCGGCTACAGCTTCCTCACGTTTGCCTGCACCGAACAAACGCGAAGCACGCGCGGTTGTGCCATAGGACAAGAAGGTCAGCTGGGTAGTGACCACCGAATGGATCGTGGCCGCAGCCCCCAGCGAGGCCAGATCCTGCGCGCCCAACCGTCCCACTACCGCGGTGTCCAGAAGCAAATACAGCGGCATGGCCGCTAAGACACCCAAAGCGGGCACGGCAAGGCGGAAGACTTCCGCCGCAGAAACCTTGACGGGTTGCTCGGAAGCCATTTAAGACAACACACCTACCAGCTGCGCAATAACCTCCTCAGGCGTGCCGTGCGCGGTATAGCCGGCGGCTGGAATATGGCCTCCTCCGCCAAAGGTGAGGGCCACCTCGGCACAGTTCACTGCTGAGGAGCGCAAAGACACCGCCCACACTTCAGGGGCCTGTTCCTTGAACACAACCCCGATGTCTGTGCCTTTCAGGGCGCGGACATAGTCGACGAAGGACTCGATCGCGGAATCTGCGTGCGTACTGACTTCCTCATGCGGCACGAAGAGGACAGCGAGGCGGTGCTCTCCCGCTGCTTCGATCCTGAGGCCCGAGAGGACGCGACCAATCATCTGCAGGTCATCGGCGGTGCTGGCATCCATAAGCTCCAACGCGATCTGCTTGGTATCAAGCCCATAGAGCATCAGGCGCGCGGCAATATCGTGCATCGCTGGGCGGCCCCACCGGAAGTTACCTGTGTCGGTCACTAGCCCGGCGTACAGACAGTGCGCGATGACGCGATCAATCTGAATGGACAGCCTATCTAAGATATCGAGCAACACCACCGTGGTGGACTCGCACACCGGATCCACAACATTGATCGCACCAAAGCCATCGTTCGAAGCGTGGTGATCGATGCACAGGACGCGCCCAACGGCCGCCATCTCCTCAATGCCCCGTGCTACCGATCCGGTCCGGTCGATCGATCCGCAGTCCACAGTGACATAAAGGTCATAGCCCTGCGGGAGCTCATCTACCAACTCGATTTCATCCACGGTGGGAATCGAAAAAAGGTTGGCGGAAATGTCTCGGCGCTGGCCAATCACGGTGCGGGTCTGCTTACCGCGCTGACGAAGCGCCAACGTGAGGGCCGCCGCTGAGCCAACGGCGTCGGCGTCGGGGCGCAAGTGGGTGATGATGCAAATGCTGCTGGCCTGTACCAGCGCATCAACTGCGGCTTCGTAGTTGGTTCGTGACACTTAGTCTTCTTCCTCATCCGAGGTCTTATATGGGTTCGCATCCCCGGCCGGCTTCGCGCCTTCCTTCAACTTGGCCAGCTCTGCATCGCGTGCACGTGCACGTGCAAGCACATCCTCCATGTGAGCGGAGGCTTCAGGGACGGTGTCGAGCTCAAAAGACAACGTCGGGGTAAAGCGAACGGACAGCTCATCACCCACGATCTTGCGCAATTGGCCCTTGGCCCTCGTAAGAGCTTCGGCCGCCTGGTCAAAATTCGGCTCGGAATCAATATCCGTTCCGCGCACCGTGTAATACACGGTGGCATCATGCAGGTCACCCGTAACGCGGGCATCTGTGATGGTAACCAGTTCAAGGCGGCGATCCTTAATCTGGCGTTCAATCGCACTCGCAACGATTGTCTGAATGCGCTTAGCCATGCGTGCGGCGCGTGCGTGATCAACCATGGTGAAGCTCCTTTGCGTACGGTTGCTGGCAACTAGTCTAGGATACCGATTCGCCGCCGTTCGGCCGAAACGAGTAAAGCCCAGCCAGAATCTCTCCTGGCTGGGCTTTAGTACTGAGCTCTGTTACTGAGTGAAGAACTCAGGTGCGGCTAGTCGCGCGGGACCTCGACTTCTTCAAAGGCCTGAATGATATCGCCTACCTGGATATCCGGGTAGGACAGAACCATACCGCACTCATATCCGGCGTTAATCTCGTTGGCGTCATCCTTCTCGTGGCGCAGGGACTCGATCTTGGCATCGGAGGTAATGACGTTTCCGTCGCGCACGAGGCGCACCTTGCCGTTGCGCTTGACCTTGCCCTCGGTGACCATACAACCGGCAATGGTGCCGACCGCGGAGGACTTGAACAGCGCGCGGATCTCCGCTGCACCGGTGTCGCGCTCCTCGTAGATGGGCTTGAGCATGCCCTTCAGCGCTGCCTCGACCTCTTCGATAGCACGGTAAATCACCGTGTAGTAGCGGATATCAACGCCCTCGGCGTTGGCTTCCTCGGTTGCCTTACCCTCAGCGCGAACGTTGAAGGCAATGATGACGGCGTCGGAGGCCGCAGCCAAAGTGACGTTGGTCTGCGTCACCGCACCAACACCACGGTCGATGATGTTGAGCTGTACCTCGTCGTCGACCTCGATATCCAAGAGGGCGTCTTCCAGTGCCTCGACGGAACCGGCGTTGTCGCCCTTGAGGATGAGGTTGAGCGTCGAGGTTTCCTTGAGCACGGCATCCAGATCCTCGAGGGAGACGCGCTTGCGCGCCTTCGCCTGCAGTGCGGAACGCTTGCGAGCATCGCGCTGTGCGGCAATCTGGCGAGCCACGCGGTCGTCCTCAACAACCAAGAGGTTATCGCCGGCACCTGGTACGCCATTGAGACCCTGCACCTGGACCGGGCGGGACGGACCGGCTTCTTCCACATCGTTACCGAATTCATCGAGCATACGACGCACGCGGCCGTGGGCATCGCCGACCACGATGGAATCACCGATGCGCAGCGTACCGCGCTGGATGATGACCGTAGCCACCGGGCCTCGACCGCGGTCGAGGTGAGCCTCGATGGCAGAGCCCTGCGCGTCCATGTCCGGGTTAGCGGTGAGCTCTAGGGAAGCGTCCGCGGTCAGGATGACAGCCTCGAGCAGGTCGTCGATGTTGATGTTGTTCTTCGCAGAAATATCCACGAACATCGTGTCGCCGCCGTACTCCTCCGGAACAAGTCCGTACTCAGTGAGCTGACCACGAATCTTGTCCGGGGAAGCTTCCGGCTTATCAATCTTGTTAACCGCGACGACCACAGGAATATCCGCTGCCTTCGCGTGGTTGATTGCCTCGATGGTCTGCGGCATCACGCCGTCATCAGCAGCAACCACCAGGATGGCCAAGTCGGTGGACTTAGCACCGCGGGCACGCATGGCGGTAAACGCCTCGTGACCCGGGGTATCCAAGAAGGTGATGGTTCGCGGACCGTCTTCAACGTCCACCGTGGTTTGGTAGGCGCCGATGCCCTGCGTAATGCCGCCGGCCTCGCCCGCACCTTCGTTGGTCTTACGGATGGTATCCAGAAGGCGGGTCTTACCGTGGTCAACGTGACCCATCACGGTCACGACTGGCGGGCGCTTCTCAAGGGCTTCTTCGCCGCCCTCGTCCTCACCAAATTGCAGGTCGAAGGACTCGAGCAGCTCGCGGTCCTCATCCTCAGGGGAGACAACCTGGACCTCGTAATTGATCTCCGAGCCCAAGAGCTGCAGGGTGTCCTCAGATACGGAGGCCGTAGCGGTCACCATCTCACCGAGGTTGAAGAGCGCCTGCACCAATGCGGCGGGATCCGCACCAATCTTCTCGGCGAAGTCAGCCAGGGAAGCACCGCGGCGAAGGCGAACAACCTTACCGCCGCCGTCAGGCAAGCGTACGCCGCCTACCTCATGCTTCTGCTGCTCTTCAAACTCATGGCGCTTCTGACGCTTCGACTTCTTACCGCGACGCGGTGCGCCACCGGGACGTCCGAATGCACCAGCGGTGCCACCGCGGCGTCCGCCGCGTCCACCACGGAAACCTCCGTGGCCTGGACCGCCGTGGCCTGGGCCACCACCGCGGCCGCCACGACCGCGACCGCCACCGCCGCTACCTGCAGCCTTCGACGGCATGCTGGCCGGATTCGGATGCGAAGGCATCATCGCTGGCGAAGGACGACGTCCACCACGGTTGCCATCGCCCTGCGGGCGGGCGCCGCCCTTACCGCCGCGGTTATCTCCAGGCTTGCCGCCAGAGCGCTGACCCTTGCTTCCGCCCGGGCGCGGCCCTGGGCTGGGTCGATCGCTGGAGCTACCCGTGGAGAACGGGTTATTGGCCACGCGGCGGGTACCGCCAGGCTTCGGCATAGAACGCGGGGTAACAGCGCGTTCGCCGCCCTTGCGCTGTGCTCCGGGCTTGGGAGCGCCACCCGGCTTCGGGGCACCGCCCGGCTTGGGAGCGGCACCCGGCTTGGGGGCGCCGCTCTGCGTCGGAGCAGCACCTGGCTTCGGGGCACCACCCGGCTTGGGGCCAGGCTTTGGCGTGGCTGCTGGCTTCTTTTCCGCCGGCTTCTTCTCTGCAGTCTTCTTGGCAGCAGATTTCTTGGCAGCGGAAGCAGGGGTGGCTGCAGACGCGTTCTTGTCTGCGGGCTTGTCGTTGCCACTCTTTGCTTCATAGTGTGCGCGCATCTTCTTGATCACCGGCGGTTCGATGGTCGAGGATGCGGTCTTGACGAACTCGCCTTGTTCCTTCAGCGTGGCGAGCAGTTCCTTGCTGGTTACACCGAGCTGCTTTGCTAACTCGTGTACACGTAGCTTTCCGGGCACTTGTCTCCTCTTCAATCTTTCTAGGAGCCAAGGCCGCGGAACACGGCTTGACCCCTAGTTAATGGCTATGGACTTTCATCGCTGATGCTGCTTCATCGTTGTGCGCTCATCAGTGTTCGGTCTTCCTTTTTAACTCTGGGTCGCACGGGCGATTACCCGCCGACTGCACCTGCTGCTGAGCAGCGAGGTACTCACGTACGTGACCTGTGTCCACGTCTGTGGACAATCGGAGCGCGCGCCTGAAGGCACGGGTTCGCTCCGCCAGCTCTACTGCTTCCAGATCCGGTCTAATCCACGCTCCCCTACCGGGAAGGCGGCGGCCTGGATCCGGAACAACACGGCGTCCTGAAGGATCGTCCCTATCGGCGACCACCCTGAGCAGTTCCGTGTCGGGATGCTTTTGACGCGTAGCAATACACGTGCGGAGCCGCTGTCCTTGAGACATCCAACTCCTTACGTCGTATCGCCACTATTCCTGCGCCACAGCATTCCTGCATGTGGGCCGTTGTCTACTCTACGCGAAAACGGGCCAAACCTTTAATCCCACCGCAGGCCCGTCGGAAAGCTAATCGCGAGCGGCATCAGAGTGAATATCAATCTTCCATCCAGTCAGGCGCGCCGCGAGGCGGGCATTCTGGCCTTCCTTACCGATTGCGAGCGAGAGCTGGTAATCCGGCACAGTCACCTTGGCCACTTGCGCCTCCGAGTCGAGGATTTCTACGCGCACGACCTTTGACGGAGCAAGAGCGTTGCCCACATAGACGGCAGGGTCTTCATTGAAATCGATGATGTCAATCTTCTCACCACCAAGTTCACGCATCACGTTGCTCACGCGCGAACCCTTCGGGCCGATGCACGCGCCCTTAGCATTGAGCCCCTTAACGTGACCGCGCACGGATACCTTCGAACGGTGGCCAGCCTCGCGGGCGATAGCAATGAGCTCAACCGAGCCATCAGCAACCTCTGGGACCTCCAGCTCGAACAGGCCACGCACCAGCTCAGGGTGAGTGCGCGACAACGTGATCTGCACCTTGGCTCCGGTGCGGTTCACGCCCACGACGTAGGCCTTAACGCGGTCGCCATGCTCGAGCTTCTCCCCCGGCAGCTGCTCGGCGGGCAGCAGGAAAGCATCCTGCGAGTCGTGTTCGGTACCCAGCTGCACCACGACGACGCCGCGCTTGTTCGCGTGAATATCGCGCTGGACGACGCCCGACACAACCGTTCCGGTGAGCTCCGAATAGGAATCGTAGGTTCGTTCCGCCTCATTCTCACGCAGCTTACGCAAGATGGCATCGCGGACCGCCTGCGCGCCGATGCGCCCAAAGTTGTCGGGAGTGTCGTCGTATTCACTGATGACCTCTCCAGTCTCCGGATCACTCTCGGTCACGACGACGGTGACAGCACCGCTATCGGCGTCGATGTCGACGCGAGACTTCGTACCTTCCGCCTTGGTCTCGGCTGACTCGGCACGGTGATCCAGGTAGGAATACAAAAGGGCACCCGCAATCGCTTCGAGCAGGTCCTTTACCGGGACGCCGCGCTCGCGCTGAATCGTGCGAAGTGCCTCTAGGTCAATATTCACTTGTTAGTCCTCTCGGGTTGCCGAGTTCTGCTCGGCGAAGTCGAACGTCTGCTGTGCCGCCTCCAGCTCCATAGCTGAAGGTTGGGCAAATTCAATTTCTACCACTGCGCGGCTTAGATTTTCCAATCGCTCAACCTGATAGCGCACCTCCTTTTTCACAGTGGTGATGAGCGCCACGGATTCTTCATCCTCGGACAGCGCTCCGATACGGGCGACGCGGGTCGTGCCAGGTTCCTCGGTGAGCGCGTAGCCCACGAGCCTCCCTTGGTTGCGGCGCCAGTGGCGCGGGGCACTCAGCGGAAAGTCCACCCCCGGCGTCGACACCTCCAGGGTGTAACCCGCGCCAAAGTTGAGGGTGCCCGCCTCTTCCTGTGCATCAAAGAGCGCCGAAATCTCCTGCGAGAGCTCCTCAATGAGATCGGAACTTGGGCGTTCGTCACCGTCAACACGGATGATGACCTGAGATTTCTTTCCTGCACAAGTGGTCTTCACGTCTTCAACGTCGAGGCCGCGCGCGGCGGCGACAGGCTGCAGGATTTCGGTTAGTTGCGCGGGTGTTGGGAATGCCATGCGCTCTAGACTAGGACACCCGGGTAGGGTCTATCGCGTGAACCGCCGAGTAGTTGTGCCCACCCTCTTAGTCTGCGCCGCCCCCTGGCTGGGCGGCTGCCAAGCCACCGACGCGATCGTGGATTATTTTGGCCCCCATGCAGACCCTACGTTGACCTCTCTGGCTCACGATGCCAGCGCCGACGCCCACGCACTGCAGGAACTCGATCCCGATGCCGCGTCCCTGCGCGCGCAGCACGCAGACGAGCTTTACTCCGAAATTGAGCGCCTCTGCGGCCGCGACGAGGAAGGACACGTTCCGCGCTCCTGCGAAGTGAATCGTGAGGGTGAAGCACACGAGGCCACTGATGCGGCTGCCGTGCTTGCCGCAGCTTCTTCATCGATTGAAGAGCAGCTTGACGCGGTCTCCCCGGAATCTCGGCCCTTGCTCGTCGCCCAAGCCATCGCAATGGAGGCCCGCTCCACCGATGAACCGGGCGCTGTGCCGGAGCTGACGGAGGATGACGCTGACCTCGCCACCGAACTCTTGGACTGGGAATACCAGCAGGTGTATGCCTTGGACTTTGCTCGTTCCTATGTCACACCTGACGTCGAAGAGCTGGTTGATGAGCGCCTCGCTCTGCACGAGGACCGCGTCCTCGCGCTCCAAGAAGCAGTAGCCAAAATCGGACCAGTGCCCCAGCCAGCAGCGGCCTACACCTCGTCCTCCGGTGAGCTGCCCGTAGACGCCGCCTCAGCGCGCACGTTCCTTGACTACGTCGCGCATAGTGACACGGTGACATGGGCCTCCGCCGCCTCACAGGAGGTGCCCGACCAAGCGGCACCCAATACTGAATGGCGAAGCTGGCTTATTTCTGTAGCCGCCCAATCTCACCGCATCAGTGCAGCTTAATTCCTCCCTCGCGGGCTCGATTTTCCTGAGCTACCGACGTTTGGCGTTCTTTTCGGCGTACAGCGACCAGGCATAGCGCATGACCGGAATCTGCAACGGCAGACGCACCGCGTGGTAGATCTTCTTGCCGGTTGATGCTTTGCCGCTTTCTAAGTCCCTGTAGGCCTGGTAGAAGTTCGCCGGCCACACGGCGGCGAGCAAAGCTAGGGCTGAAAGGCCGCCTGCAGGCCGCGTCGATGGGTTCGCCAGGAGTGCACCGGTCACCACTTCCCAGGCGCCGGAGGTGAAGTTGTAGAAGCGAGCCGACCCTGGAAGTTGTGGCGGGATGAGGGACTCGAAGGGCTTCGGCTTAGCAAAATGCAGCACTCCCATGGCAGAGAGTGCTGCAGCCATTGAATATGTCAGTGCGGGGTGGTGAGAACTCATACCCGCGAGCCTACGCGCTTAACGCACCTAGCCGCGGATGAGCTCCGTTAAGGTGTCCACGATGGAGTCTGCGGGGACCTCACGCGTTTCGCCGCCACGGATGCGCAACTCAATGATGCCGTCCTTGAAGGAGCGGCCCAGGATGGCGATAAAGGGCATACCCAGCAGCTCCGCATCCTTGAACTTCACGCCCGGGGAGACCTTGGGGCGGTCGTCGAAAAGCACCTCGATGCCAGCGCGATCTAGGCCCTCCACCAGCTTCTGACCGGCCTCGAGGGCAGCGGCGTCCTTGTTGGCCACGGCCACGTGCACCTGGTACGGGGCCACGGCCACCGGCCAGTTGAGGCCCTTCTCATCGTGGCGCTGCTCCGCCAGCACGGCGAGCATGCGCGTGACACCAATGCCATAGGAGCCCATGGTCGGCACGGCGCGCTTGCCGTTTTCGTCGAGAATCTGCACGTCGAAAGCCTCGGTGTACTTGCGGCCCAACTGGAAGATATGACCAAGTTCAATGCCGCGCTCCAGGGTCAGAGTGCCCTGACCATTCGGTGCCGGGTCACCTTCCTTGACCTCGGCGGCCTCGATGAACTCATCCACGGTGAAGTCACGGCCGGCCACCAGTCCGACGACGTGGCGCTGCGGGGCATCTGCGCCGGTAATCCAGAAGGTACCAGAAACCACGCGCGGGTCAGCATAAACCTTCACGTCGTGAGCGTTGAGGGCACGCGGGCCAACGTAGCCCTTGACCAAGAAGGGGTTCTTCTTGAAGTCGCCCTCGCCGGCGAGCTCAAACTCGACCGGCTCCAGCGAAGCCTCCAAGCGCTTTTCATCCAGCTCGCGGTCACCCGGAATGAGAACGGCGGCCAGCTCCCATTCCTTCTCTTCCTCAGCGGCCGCAGGCGCAGCCACCTTGATCATCATGCACTTGAGGGTGTCCGCTGCGGTGACCTCGCGGCCGCCGACAGTAATGCCGGCGCCCTTAGCCCACTCCACCAGGGACTCGATGGTCTCGGATTTCGGAGTCTCATGCTCCTGTGCCTCCGGCAGACCGTCGAAGGGAATCTCGTCGGGCGCCTGGGTCACCACCGCTTCCACGTTGGCCGCGTAATCACCCTCGGTGGCGCGGACGAAGGTATCCTCGCCCACCTCGGACACGGCGAGGAACTCCTCAGAGGCCGAGCCACCCATCGCGCCAGAGGTGGCCTTGCAGATCGCGTAATCGATCTCTAGGCGGTCGAAGATGTTCTGGTAGGCCTTGCGGTGGCGGGCATAGGACTCATCGAGCCCCTCATCCGTCATGTCGAAGGAGTAGGAGTCCTTCATGGTGAACTCACGGCCGCGCAGCACGCCAGCGCGCGGGCGCTCCTCATCGCGGTACTTCGTCTGAATCTGGTACAGCGTGACCGGGAAATCCTTGTAGGAGGAGTACATATCCTTCACCGCGGTGGCGAACATCTCCTCATGGGTCGGGCCCAGCAGCATGTCCGCGCCCTTGCGATCCTTAAGCCTGAACAAGTTATCGCCGTATTCCGTCCAGCGGTTCGACTGCTCATAAGGATCGCGCGGCAGCAGCGCCGGGAAGAGCATCTCCTGGCCACCGATGGCGTTCATCTCCTGGCGGATAACGTCTTCAATCTTGCGCATGGCGCGCAGTCCCAATGGCAGCCAGGTGTACACACCCGGCGCGACGCGGCGCACATAACCTGCGCGGACGAGAAGCTTGTGGCTGGGGACTTCGGCATCAGCCGGATCCTCACGAAGAGTGCGGAGGAAAAGCTCAGAAAGACGTGTAATCATGGTTGCTCAGTCTACATCGCTAGCATGTAGCCATGCTGATCATCCTCCCTCCTTCTGAGACCAAAGCACACGGCGGCAGCGGCGCGCCCCTCAACTGGGAAGAGCTCTCTTTCCCCGCGCTGAATCCAATACGCCAAGAAATCGCTGCTGAATTGTCTTCTTTGCCCCTCGACGAGGCGCAAAAGGTGCTCAAGCTCTCGGAAAAGCTGCGCGGGGAAGCCGAGTCCAACCGCGAGTTGGCGTCCTCCCCCACCATGCCCGCGCTGGAGCGGTTTACGGGCGTGCTGTACGACGCCCTCGATTCCCCTTCCCTTCCCCCAGCCGCGCGTCAACACCTCGCTGTGGGTGATGCGCTCTTCGGGTTGCTGCGCGCCGATGATCTCATCCCCCACTACCGGCTTTCAGGTGGCACCAAGTTGGGCGGGAAGACTCTCAAGTCTCGCTGGGGTACGGCCATCACCGATGAGCTGCGCGCGCTTATCGACGCAGGCGAGTTCCTCATCGACATGCGCTCGGGCACCTACCAACAGCTGGGCAAGCTCAAAGAAGCCTCCACGGTGCGCGTGGAGTCAGTGCAGGAGGATGGCTCCCGCAAGGTGGTCTCTCACTTCAATAAGCACTACAAGGGGGAACTCGCTCGCGTACTCGCCCTCCAGGGCGAGAATGTCTCCTCCCTCGAGGATGCCGCCCGCGTAGCCCACAAGGCAGGCATGAGCACCGAACTGCGCGGCGCCGAGCTGGTGCTCGTGGTCTGATTTATCTATTTATCAATTTATCTACGCCCGCCGATTTATCTATTTATCAATTTATCTGCCTGCGGAGGAGGACTATTCAAACCAGCGGGTTATAACGCAAACTATTTCGCTTGAGCTCGCACTCAGTGGCGATAGAGATGCCGGAGGCAATCTTTCCGCGCTCACGAAGGCGGAACATGGCGTCCACGACGCGATCACGCAAGCCCCATGGATCGATGGTGTTGATGTAGACCTTCGTGCCGCCTTCAAAGCCGGCCAAGGTCGATACCCTGAGCTTGATCATCACGCGCCACGGCTGCGGCAGATCCACGCTGGGTGGGCGGTGGTGCCACTCTTCATTGCATGCCACATCCGGCCCCACTGCGGCGTGTGCAGCATGGATCAGATCCGACATTCCACGGACTTCGCCAGGTGTTTGTTCCCACGGTTCACAGCGGGGCGACTTGGAGAAGATCTCCAGCGTGGGATAGCGGTGGCCAAAGCCGGCGAAGAGGACCGCATAGTCATTCTCTGCGATAACAAGGTTGCGCTTTGCCGCATACCCAACTGCCCAATCGTTGTACATGTTGGGGTGTGCACGTAGAATCGCATTTTCTTGCTGGGCTGCCATGCCCAGTGCATCGATCGCGACGAGCTGCTTGTGCAGGTGGTCGAAGGACGCGCCCGCCGGTGCCAGCCAGTTCTGGAACACGGCGACATAAGAGGCATAGCGGTTTCGCTGGTAGAGTTCGCGCGTTGATTCCGCGGTGAAGGTTGTGAGCAGAAAGTGCTCATCGGGGCTCAGCGTGCCGGAGGAAGCCAGCTGGCTGTCATCGACCGCACCTTCCACGAAGTGGCGCGAGGAGATGATGACATCGTGCCCGCCGCCGAAGAAGCCATCGGCGAGGGCGAGGAGGGAGTCGTCGCCCAGCGCGGCGTCTTTGCCCGCGGCCTTGAGTTTGGTGCGCACCACGTTGAGTACGTGCAGGCGCCCGGCCTCATCGGCTTCGTACTTCTCCTTGTGCTGAGCCAGGTCTGGATCCATGGTGAAGCCATAGTTCTCATGCCAGTAGTCATAAGACACGATCTCAAAAAGATTAGGAACCCGGCGAAACACCGGCTGGGTTGTGTCCAGCTCGTGCGGAAGGAGCCCACGCTGGATCTCCCCCGAGGCCAGGATGCGGGACTTTTCCGGCGGGGTGTCTAACATGCGCCCGGAACAAAAAGCACAGCTGTGCGTCATGGCATCGGCCGTCAGGGGCTGCGGATCTTTCGCCGGACGCGAGAGCGGACGGTTTCCACGTCCCGGCACCGTCCACACCTCCGTTCCGGAGAAGGGGTTGACCTGTTTGACGGTCCCATCCGCCATGGTCTGGATAGGTTCGACGCGGCTAAAGAGTGCTTCGCTCATGCAGCCCAGCGTAGACCTCCCTGCTCACCGGTGCGACTAGACTTAAGCCTCATGCAGCACCGATTCTTTGAAGTAGATGTCTTTGCCACTGGGCCGTTTACGGGAAATCCCCTTGCTGTGGTGGCGGATGCCGACGGCTTGAGCACCGAAGAGATGCAGCGCATCGCACACTGGACAAACTTTTCGGAGACAACCTTCCTGTGCTCGCCTACGGATCCACGTGCAGACTACCGAGTGAGGATTTTTACCCCGTACGAGGAGTTTCCTTTCGCCGGCCACCCGACGCTGGGCAGCGCACGCGTGGCGGCGGAACTGCTCGGAAAGAACGGCACCCTGATTCAGGAATGCGGAGTTGGGTTAGTCACCGTGCGTCAGGAAGAAGGCCGCTTCGCCTTCGCTACCCCGCCCTTGGTGCGTGAAGGGGCGCTAAGTGATGAGGAGCGGGCTGAGGCAGCCGCCGCCCTCGGGATCGCCGAGGACAGCATCCTTGACTCCGGCTGGGTAGACAACGGGCCCGGCTGGCGCCTAGTCCAGCTCGAGTCTGCCGAGGCCGTGCAAAATCTTCGCCCCACTCCCACTCCGGGCGTCAAAGTGGGCGCGGTCGGGCTCACCGGTGATAATCACCCCGCTTATGAAGTCCGCGCCATCACCGGGCAATTCGAGGATCCCGTCACCGGTTCCTTCAACGGCGGAGCTGCCCAATTCCTGCGCGCCAAGGGCGCTGTCCCTGCCCGCTATACCGCGGCACAAGGCCGCCAGGTAGGGCGCGATGGCCACGTCTATATCAACGACGACGGTCATGACATCTGGGTCGGCGGCAACGCCCACGTTCGCGTGCGCGGAACCCTGGAGTCTCGCGATGTCTGATGCCTCCCTCCCCTTCGAGCTACGCAGCGAATTCGCCCAACGCCTTTCCCACATGGTCACGGCGAGCCGGGGCGAGGAACAGCCAACGGCGCGAATGGTAGTGCTCAACGAAGAGCTAGCCACCGAACTGGGTCTCGACCCGGACTGGCTGCGCAGCGAAGATGGCCTGGAGTTTCTCCTCGGCCGCGGGCCAGTTACTCCCCACGCAATGACCTACGCCGGCTTTCAGTTCGGCCAATACAACCCGACAATGGGTGACGGCCGCGCCCTGCTCTTGGGCGAAGTCACCGGCCCCACCGCTGCGCACAACCCCACGGGCCTCTGGGATCTGCATGCCAAAGGGACAGGACTAACCCCCTATTCGCGCTATGGCTCTGATGGGCGCGGCACGCTGCGCTCAATGCTGCGTGAATATCTCTTCTCCGAGTCGATGCACGCCCTCGGTGTGCCCACCACGCGGTCGCTGGCGGTCATCGGGACCGGCCGTCCCATTCAGCGCCAGATGGTGGAGGAAGCGGGCGTTCTCGTGCGCGTTGCCGCAAGCCACATCCGTGTTGGTTCCTTCCACTTCGCCGCGCACTCGCAGGTGCCCGGGTTACTCCAACAGCTCGCCGATTACACCATTGAACGCCACTACCCTGGCGCCGACTACCGAGAGCTGTTTACCCGCGTCATGGACGCACAGGCAGCGACGGTTGCCGGGTGGATGCAGGTGGGTTTCATCCACGGCGTGATGAACACCGATAACACCACGCTATCTGGTGAGACGATTGACTACGGGCCGTGCGCGTTCTTGGAGAGCTATGACCTCAATACCTGGTTTAGCTCCATCGATACGCAGGGTCGCTACCGCTTTGGGCGCCAGCCCGACATGCTGGGGTGGAACCTTGCGCGGTTGGCGGAATCACTGCTGCCGCTTTTCGACGTCTCCCCCAACGCCGCCCTCACCTGGGCTCAGGAGGCCATCAATTCCTTTGGCGAGCGCTATGAAAAGGCGCGCCGCCGCGAAGCCGCGAGCCGTTTACAGATTCCCGACGAGCTCTTCCAGGACTATAGTGCGGCCCTTGCACAGTCCGCTCCGGATCTCACGCAGGCCCACCGCAGTCTCGTCAGCGCAGCGGCGGGTGAACCGGCAGAAGCCTATGAGATGTTTGGTGACGCTCGATTTGTTGATGCCTACTGTGCTAGTGGCCCCAACCTCGAGTCTCTCAAGCAAACCGTGCCCCGCGTGATTCCCCGCCCGCGTCAGGTCGAGGCCGCACTGAGCGATGCTGAAGAATTCCCCCGCTTGCTTCACGCCACCACGCGTCCCTTTACTGCCGCGCCAGAATACGAGCAACCGGGTGGCACGGAAGGCTACCTCACCTACTGCGGAACGTAAGAGAAAAAAGGAAAACACACCGCCGCCCCGAGGCCTCCGTAGGAAAGGAAACGGAGTCTCGGGGCGGCGGTGCGTCTCTATCTTTCACTACCACGCTCCCGGTCGGTTTCTCAGGCCGACCGCCCCGCGCGGCTGGGGTTCTCTCTATCTCTCTCGCATGCGCTCTCTCAAACGCACACCATTATTATGGGGCGCTCTCCTTGGTGGAGCGTTCCGGTGCACTGGACGCTCCCTGCCAGTTACTGAGAATTACCTGCGAGGCAAGCACCTACGAGCCGAAAGGAGAAATTACTTGGACGCAAGCTGCAGGGTCTTCTGCGTGTACTCCCACATCTCGTTGTAGAGCTTCTTGTCCTTGGAGAGCTTGGTGCCGTAGGAAGGAATCATCTCCTGAATCTTATCGCCCCACTGGATCATGTGCTCACCGAAGCAGCGCTCCAGCAACTCCACCATGATGGCCGGGGTGATGGACGCTCCCGGGGAAGCGCCGAGCAGGCCGGCGATGTTGCCCTCAGGGTTATTAATGAGGGTGGTACCGAACTCCAAGGAACCGAACTGCGGTGCACCCGCCGGCTTAATCACCTGGACGCGCTGGCCGGCGATGACGGTCTCCCAATCTGCCGGGTCTGCGCTCGGGACGTACTCCTTCAGGGTCTCGACGCGCTTGTCGAAGTCCTTGAGGACCTCAGTAACCAGGTACTTGGTCAGGCCGAACTCCTGTGCCGCAACGCCCAGGTAAGAGGTGATGTTATCCGGACGAATGGACTTAAACAGGTCCAGGTAGGAGCCCTTCTTGAGGAACTTCGGGGACCAGCCGCCGTACGGGCCAAACAGCAGGCCTTGCTCGCCATCGATGACGCGGGTATCCAGGTGCGGCACGGACATCGGCGGAGCGCCCACAGCAGCCTTGCCATAAACCTTGGCGTGGTGCTGCTTAATCAGATCCGGGTTCTTAGAACGCAGCCACAGACCGGAAACCGGGAAGCCTGCGAAACCAGAAACCTCGCGGACCCCAGCCTTGCGCAGCAGGTCGAGCGCGTAGCCGCCTGCACCCACGAAGACGAACTTGGCGTGGACTGCCTCGTAGTCACCGGTGTGCAGATTCTTTGCCACCACGCGCCACTTGGAACCATCGCGCTTGATATCGACGACCTCGTGGCCGTAGCGGATCTCGGTACCCGCTGCCTTAGCCGCGGTGAAGAACTGCTTCGCCAGGGCACCAAAGTTGACGTCGGTACCAACTTCGGTCCAGGAAATAGCGACCTTCTGGGCGTTGAAGTCACGGCCTTCCGACATCAGAGGAAGCTTTTCCTGGAAGGTAGCGTCATCATCGCTGAACTGCATGTTCGGGAACATGTGGTTGTCCTTCAGCGCATCGAAGCGGCGCTTCAGGTAGTCAACCTGGATGGAACCCTGTGCAAAGGACACATGCGGAACTGGATTGATGAAGGCCTTCGGGTCCGTCAGAATGCCGTTGTTGAGCTGGTGGGACCAGAACTGGCGCGAAACCTGGAACTTCTCATTAATGTTCATGGCCTTGGAAACATCAATGCGGCCGTTCTTCTCCGGGGTGTAGTTCAACTCGCACAACGCGGAGTGGCCAGTACCAGCGTTATTCCACGGGGAGGAGGACTCAAGCGCAGGGCCGTCCAGGCGCTCGAAGACCATCTGGGTCCAGCTGGGCTCGAGCTCACGCAGCATGGCGCCGAGGGTGGCGCTCATAATACCTGCACCAATGAGTGCGACCTCAACCTCGTCTACTACTTGTGCTGTCTTCTTATCGGAGGACACTGTACTTATTACCTCTTTAAGTCGATGTATTCGATGTGGTCAAATGCCCCGCACATGTGGGTGCACAGGGCGCGGTGAGAAAGCGCTCGACGATGCTAGGGTCCAAGCTGGCATACAGACCACCCCTGCGGAAGGTCCGTCAAGCATTAATTCCACTTTACGCCCCTTATTGCGAAATAGGCATTCCTGAAAAAAGAAATGCCCGAATTCGAATCTGTTACCCCATTTGTGGTGCAGGGTGTTTCCCGTCAGCGCTCCGCTCTGCCGGACGCATCTGGCCGCGCGACCTATCATGAATCCCATGACGCATAACGAACTCGAATGGTCAGAAGATATCCTCGGCCCCGACTTCCAGGCCGCTCCACTCGAACTCGGCACCGACCCTGACGGCGAAGGCAATGTCTGCGCGACGCTCGTGCGCTACTGCCCCGGCGGCGACGCCCATGATGATCGCCCCGCCTTACTGTGGGTCCACGGGATGACAGACTATTTCTTCCATGACCACGTGGCACGGTATTTTTATGAGCTCGGCTATGCCTTCTACGCCCTCGATCTGCGCAAGTGCGGACGCTCTCGACGGGACGGTCAGACCTGGCACTACATCAGCGACTTGCAGTACTACGACGCTGATCTCAATGCGGCTCTCGATGCCATCCCCAACCAGCGTGTCATCATCATGGGCCACTCCACCGCCGGCACCATCACCGCGCTCTGGCTCGATCGCCTTCGCCGCCAAGATCGCGAGCGTTTCGCCCGCATCGCTGGTGTCGTGTTCAACAGCCCCTGGCTAGCCATGATGGGAATACCGAATGGAACCTACGAGACGCTCAAGCACGTTATCTATGCCGGCGCTGCCATCGCCCCACGACTCGAAATACCCGCCGGTGACCTCACAACCTATGGGGAGTCGGTCCATTCCGGGGAACAGGGCGACTGGGACTTCGATCTTCGCCTGAAGCCGCTAGGCGGACACCCAAAGTTCCTGGGTTGGGTTGCCGCAGTCTTCCGTGGATTCGACGCAATCCACTCCGGCCGCATCAACGTTGGGCTCCCGCTGCTCACTATGACCTCTGGACGCTCCGAGCTCAACCGGCCATACAGCGAGTCCTCCAATACCGCCGATACTGTCGTTGATGTACAGCAAAGCCAGCGCTGGGCCAAGGAACTCAGTGCTCGCTACACGCTCCACGTTGTCAACAATGGGCGCCACGATCTCTTTCTCTCGCGTCCCGAGCCGCTACAAGACGCCCTCTCCGCCACGGCGAAATGGTTGAGGACAGTAGCACCACTTGAGACGGATTAACCTCCCGCGCCTCGCGCTCCTAAAAGCCTGCACGGTTTGCGGCTAGTCAACCTTTAGAATGATCGGCATGACTTCCGCACAGCACTTTGACCTCGTCATCATCGGCACAGGTTCGGGAAATTCAATACCCTCTCCCGAGTTTGACGATAAATCCATCGCCATCATTGAGAAGGGAACGTTCGGCGGCACGTGCCTCAACGTAGGCTGCATCCCCACGAAGATGTACGTCTACGCCGCCGACGTTGCGCTCGCCGCGCGCGAGGCCACGCGCCTTGGGCTCAGCGCCCACGTGGATGCTGTGGATTGGGAGGGCATCGTCAAGCGCGTGTTCCACAACCGAATTGATCAGATTGCCCAGGGCGGCGAAGAGTACCGCCGTGGCGAGGAAACGCCCAATATTACAGTCTTTGATCAGCACGCACGGTTCATCGGACCGAAGACCCTGCAGGCGGGTGAGGACATCATCACCGGTGACAATATAGTCATCGCTACCGGTTCACGCCCCGTGCTACCCGAGCCGTATGCCAGCGCCACTGCCCCGGTTCACACCAATGAAGACATCATGCGGCTTGAGAAGCAGCCGCGCAGCCTCATAGTGGTAGGTGGCGGTTACATCGCCATGGAGTTTGCTCACGTCTTCGACGGCCTGGGGACCGACGTCACCGTGGTCAACCGCTCGGAGAAATTCCTCCGTTTCCTCGATGAGGACCTAAGCTCCCGCTTCAACGACCTCGCACGAAAGCGCTTCGACGTCCGCATCGGCACCGCCACTGCGCTCGATGAAACCGAAGACGGCGTACGCCTTACCTTGGATAGCGGGGACGTCGTGGAGGCAGAAGCCATCCTCGTTGCCACCGGCCGCCAACCCAACGGCGACCAGATGGACCTTTCTGCCAGCGGCATTGAGATGCACGAGGACGGTCGAATCAAGGTCGACGAGTTTGGCCGTACAACCTGCGAGGGTGTGTGGGCACTCGGGGATGTTTCATCTCCGTACATGCTCAAGCACGTGGCCAATGCGGAGCAACGAGCAGTGCAGCACAATCTGCTGCACCCGGACGATCTCCAGCCCATGCCCCACGAGCACGTACCCTCTGCCATCTTTACGCACCCACAGATTGCGACGGTCGGACTCACTGAGGAACAAGCCCGCGAGGAGGGCTATGACGTCACTGTAAAGGTGCAAAACTTTGGCGACGTTGCCTATGGCTGGGCGATGGAAGACTCGACGGGCATCTGCAAGCTGGTAGCTGACCGGGCCACGGGCAAGCTCCTCGGCGCCCACATCATGGGTCCACAGGCCTCCACGCTTATCCAGCAATTGATCACCGCGATGAGCTACGACCTCGACATGCGCGAGTTCGCCCGTTCACAGTATTGGATCCACCCGGCACTGCCAGAAGTAGTGGAGAACGCCGTTTTGGGACTAGAGTGGCTAGAGTGAAAGTTACATCGAATTGTGTGACTTTTCTCACATTGGCGTTAAACTATTTCCACCATTCCCACCGAACGCCACTACAAGCACGTCTTAACGCCAACAACATCTGCCAGCAACCTTTAAGAAACTCACCCATTTCGGGGGTGATTGCTGGCAGTGCATAAAAGAACGCTCCAACTGACGTGCATTTTGCCTGACCGTTGGCTAGGTTAATTACGGACACCGGAACGAGCCGATACTCTCTACCGGCTCAGTGTGTTTTGGGGATACCAAACTAATCCCTATCCCTGTAAATCAAGACCTCTCAACCGGAGGCCTTGCACGTACGACACTAAGGACTTTTGATATGCGTATCCGCAATGCAGCCCTCGCCGGCGCTACTGCTCTCGCTGTTGCCTTCGGCGGCTCCACCGTTGCTTTCGCCGCTGAGACCACTGAGCAGGGCGACAACACCGTCACCGTTGAGAAGCAGAGCCAGTCTAAGAAGAGCCAGTCTAAGACCGGCCCGGGCGGCGTAGCCGACACCACCCCTGAGGACTACACGCCTTCCCTGTCCTCCAAGATTGGCAACATCGAGGGTCTTGAGAGCGACCAGGCAGCCGACGGCACTGCCATCTTCGGCATCAAGAAGGATGGCTTCTCCGAGCAGCCGGAGTGGGCAAAGGTCCTCTACGGTGTAACCGTTGCTGCTGGCGTCTCTGCTCTGCTCGGCACCATCATCGGCCCCGTATACAACTTCTTCGTACACGGCCCGTCCTTCTAAGCAACAGCCACACGGCTTCACCAAAACTTCCGAAAGGTAATTTTCACAATGCGTAACTTCCGCACTGCAGCCGTTGCTGCTGCCACCGCTGTCACCGTAGCTTTCGGCGGCACCGTCGTTGCCTCCGCAGAGACCGCAAACACCAACGAGGGCACCTCCACCTCGACCGAGAACTCCAACGAGGACTCCTCCTCGGCCAAGGACACCAACAAGGACTCCTCCTCTTCCTCCAGCTTCCTGTCCGAGCTGGGCTATAAGTGGGGCGCTTGGCAAAAGGACGAGAACGGCAAGCTTGTCGTCACCCCTGACAACAAGGTCACCGGCGAGGATATGTGGGGCAAAGAGACCGACCCGAAGATGCCGGAGTGGGCTTCCAACTGGAAGACGGGCGTTATCACCTTGGGTGTCTCCTCCGTCATCGGCGCTATCATCGGCGCTTACAACTTCGCTGTGTACAACAACATCGTTCCGGCACACCTGCTGGATCCGATCTTCCGCCGCTAATTAAGTTGCGGGTACGCTGACTAACTCAGCGAACTTCAATAGCGCCCATCCTCTTGTCGTGAGGATGGGCGCTTTTGCATGCTTGGGCCCAGTGCTGAGTAGCTGGGACGCTTTAAGCGGGATATGCACGCATACTAATGATGCGAATTCCGTGAATCCTGCCAATGTTTACGCTAGAATCGCTCAAGTGACTTGGGGCACCCTATAGTTACTTCAGTTCCTACGAGGTTTAAAAGGACTCACACTATGCGCATTCGCAAGGCCACCATTGCCGGTGCTACCGCTCTCGCTGTTGCATTCGGCGGCGCCACCGTTGCTTCCGCTGCAGAGGGCAGCAGCAACGATTCTGCAACCAACTCTTCCGCAACCGCTGGTGAGCAGCAGGGCACCCAGAAGGCAGGCGGCTCCTCCGAGCTGGGCAAGGCGCTCGACGCGGACAAGGAAGCAAACGCTCAGAACATCTTCGGTCAGAAGTCTTCGATCTCCGGTGAGCCGAAGTGGGCACAGGCCCTCGCCGGCATCGGTATCGTCGCCACCATCATCACCATCGCCGGTGGTCTGGTTGGCCCGGCACTGAACTACCTCAAGTACGGCATGTAGTTCTCCCCTTCCCCTTCTAACCCACTTTCTGAAAGGCTTTTCTCAAGATGCGTAAATTCCGCACCGCCGCCGTTGCTGCTGCAACCGCCGCTACCATCGCCTTCGCTGGCACCACCGTTGCTTCCGCCGCTGAGGCTGTTGAGGGCTCCGGCCTGACCGAGCAGCAGGTTCAGGAGGAGCTCCAGAAGGACGCTACCTCCTCCGAGATGTCCTCCGCGCTCTCCTCTGAGGGCAAGGGCTCCCTCTCCTCCAAGCTGGGCGGCGTGACCGACGGCAACATCACCGGTAAGGGTGCTGACGCCTTCGGCTCCACCAAGAACCCGTCCCAGGTTCCGCAGTGGCTGGACCTCTGGCGTGGTGGCACCATCGCTATGGTTGCCGCTGCTGCTGTTTCCTCCGCTGTCGCCGCCTACAACTACGCTGTGTTCTCCGGCATGATTCCGGACTACGTTGGCCAGGCCATCAAGAACGCCTCCTTCTAGTCACGTTCATTGCTGGCAGCACAAAGCCCTCCGCCTCACCGTGTATCGCACGGCAGGCGGAGGGCTTTGTTTCATCTTGGCTAGGTTTAAGCGCTCGGCGCTTAAACGCTCGACGTTTAAACGCTAGGCCTCGTCCGGCAAGGTGAGGATCTCGTTGCCATCATCGGTGATGACGATGGTGTGCTCGAACTGGGCAGTGAACTTGCCATCGGTGTTCTGGACGGTCCAGCCGTTATCCCAAATCTCATAGTCCAGCGAGCCCAGGTTAATCATCGGCTCGATGGTCAAGGTCATTCCGGGCTCGAGGATGTCGCGGTAGGTCATGGAATCATAGTGCAGCACGACCAGCCCGTTGTGGAAGGTGGGGCCCACGCCGTGACCGGTGAAGTCAGTGACCACGTTGTAGCCAAAGCGGTGAGCGTAGGACTCAATCACGCGTCCAATAACGTTAATCTCACGGCCGGGCTTCGCGGCCTTAATGCCGCGCATCATCGCTTCTTTGGTGCGCTCAACCAGCAGCTTGTGTTCCTCGGTGACGTTGCCGGCAAGGAACGTAGCGTTCGTATCGCCATGGACACCGTTCTTAAAGGCAGTGACGTCGATATTGACAATGTCTCCATCCTCAATCACCGTCGTGTCCGGAATGCCGTGGCAGACAATCTCATTGAGGGAGACACAGCAGGACTTCGTGAACCCCAGGTAGCCCAAAGTCGACGGGTAAGCACCGTGGTCACACATGTACTCGTGCGCCACGCGGTCGATCTCATCCGTGGTCACGCCAGGCGCCACTGCTTTTCCTGCCTCCTGGAGGGCATTGGCGGCGATTCGGGAGGCCTCACGCATGGCCTCAATAACCTCTGGGGTCTGCACGAATGGCTCGCCCTGGGCTTCCTGAACCGAGTCCTTCCACACGTACTCCGGGCGCTCAATGTCCTTCGGTACCTTGCGGATTGGAGTATCTTTTTCTTGCTTCAGCATCGCGCGCTTAGTCATAACTACTCATGGTAGCCCTCTTCCCCAGCGCCCGACAAAGGACACCACAGGCGCGCTGGCTTCGACGCGCTACTGCTCTTGTGCGGGGGCAACCTCGCCGTGGCCTTCCGCTCGGAGGGCGTCGAGGCGCTGCAGGAAATTGTCCGTGATGTTAACCGAAATTGTCGAACCACCGCCCAGAACAACCAGAGTTGCGAAAGCGATATCGTCGTCGCGGTAGCCGGTGAACCAGGCATGCGAGCCACCATTGATCTCCGCCTCACCGGTCTTGCCGTAGACGGTGCCCTGTGCCTGCATCCCCGATGCAGTACCGCTTGCCACCACCTGGCGCATCATGTCCCGCACCTGAGTCAAGGTCTCCTCGCTGGGCGCGGGGACCTTTTCGGACACCTTGGTCTCACGTGACTCAATAAGCGTCGGCGTCGGGGTCTTGCCCGCCGCAACCGTCGAAGAGACAAGCGCCATGCCGAAGGGAGAAACGAGGTCGAGGCCCTGTCCATAACCGGATTCCGTGCGCTCGAGGGGTGTCTCGCCCTCGGGGACGGAGCCGGTGATCGTCGATAAGCCCGGCACCTCATAGTCAATTCCCAGACCATATTGTTTGCCCACATCGCGTAGCTCACCCTTCGGCAGATCCGTAGAGATCTGCGCAAAAGTGGTGTTACAGGATTGTGCAAAGGCTTGGCGCAGCGGCACCGAGCCAAGGGAGAACCCGTTGTAGTTGGTGACGGTGCGCCCATACAGCTCCATGGTGCCGGGGCACGGAACGATAGAGTCTGGGGAAAGGCCTTGCTTGTCGACGCCCGCCGAGGCCGTAATGATCTTAAACACCGAACCCGGTGGGAACTGGCCTTGGAGGGCGATATCGCCCTTCTTATCTGCCTCCGGGGTTTGGGCCACGGCTAGAATCTCGCCGGTCGAAGGGCGCATGGCTACGAGCATGGCCTCGTATTCAGCACGCTGATTGACGGCTTCTTGCGCGGCACGCTGGACGTCATAGTCCAGCGATACCTTGATCGACGGAGCTGCCTCGGGTTCGTGATGCTCGACGTCGGAAAGCGCGGCTCCGTGTTCGTTGACAACAGAAACGGACCATCCATTTGTTCCGTCGACCTCCTCGGAGACCATGGAGCGCACGCGGGCGAGGATGTCCGGGGCCAAGCCGGTATCGCGCGTGATGAGCGCCGGTTCCTCGTTAAAACGAATCCCCTTCTGGTTCTCCAGAACTGGGCGCAGCCGCGCTGCCTGCCCCTCGTTGAGCATGGCGACCGAATAAGAGCCATCGACCTCTTCGAGGTTCTTGGCAAGTTCACCAGAGTCAATCTCCGGGATGGAATCATCCTCTTGATGAGCCTGGTTCAGCGCGCCGGATACTTTCGCGGCGACGGGGCGTGAGTCGTCTACGGCGTCGGTATCGATAACGAGGCGGTATTGCAAGCCCGGAGACATGAGCTCCACCCCATCGGAGGAGACCACGCCGGCGCGTTTCGGGGCTATTGAGCGCAATTCGAGGTGTTGGTGCGCGCCGAGATCGGGGTGGATAATGCTGGGCTGCCAGCGCACCGTCCAGTCTTTCTCCTTGCGCGTTAAGGCCATCGAGGTGTCATAGCGCAGGGAACGATTGCGAGGCAGGGTCCACGTCACCGAATAGTGCGCGGTGGCTTGGGCCTCTTGTTGATCAACCCCGGTCAATTCGACGTCGAGTCCCTCGGCTTGCAGGCCCGCGAAGGTTGCGTCGAGTGTGTTCGTAGCTGTGCTGCCATCATCGACAAGCTGCGCCAAGTCCTCATTATTGCGGGTTTCCATGTCTTCCAGGAATTGCTCAGCGACTGGACGTGCGGACACCGGCTTGGGGGTGCATCCCACCAAGGACGACGCCGCGATGCTTGCCGCACCGAGCAGCGCCACGAACTTCTTCATGCTTGGGCAGCGTAGCAGCCTGGGGCGGCTAGACGGCCGCCCCACACCGCAGGTGGGTTACTTGGTAACGCGGACCTCAGCCTTGGCGCCCTCTACGGCTTCCAGGCCTTGTTCTTCAGCTAGGCGCATTGCCTCTTCGATGAGCGTTTCCACGATCTTGGACTCGGGAACGGTCTTGATGACCTCACCCTTGACAAAGATCTGGCCCTTGCCGTTACCGGAGGCCACGCCGAGGTCGGCATCACGGGCCTCGCCCGGACCGTTGACCACGCAGCCCATGACAGCCACGCGCAGCGGGAACTCCATGCCGTCGAGGCCTTCGGTGACCTCGTTGGCGAGCTTGTAGACGTCCACCTGTGCGCGACCACAGGAAGGGCAGGAAACAATCTCGAGCTTGCGCGGGCGCAGGTTGAGGGACTGCAGGATCTGGTCACCGACCTTGATCTCCTCGACCGGATCCGCTGACAAGGACACGCGGATGGTGTCACCGATGCCCTCGGCGAGCAGGGCGCCGAAAGCGACGGAAGACTTGATGGTGCCCTGGAATGCCGGGCCAGCCTCGGTGACGCCGAGGTGCAGCGGGTAGTCGCACTGAGCGGCGAGCTGGCGGTAGGCCTCCACCATGACGACGGGGTCGTTGTGCTTGACGGAAATGGCGATATCGCCGTAGCCGTGTTCCTCGAAGAGGCCGGCCTCCCACAACGCAGATTCGACGAGAGCCTCCGGGGTGGCCTTGCCGTACTTCTCCATGATGCGCTTATCCAGGGAGCCTGCGTTGACGCCGATGCGAATCGGAATGCCGGCATCACCGGCGGCCTTCGCAACCTCTTTAACGCGGCCATCAAATTCCTTGATGTTGCCCGGGTTGACGCGCACCGCAGCGCAGCCGGCATCGATGGCGGCAAAGATGTACTTGGGCTGGAAGTGGATATCGGCAATCACCGGGATCGGGGACTTCTGCGCAATCGCTGGCAAAGCCTCCGCATCAACCGTCTTCGGGCAGGCAACGCGAACGATGTCGCAGCCGCTCGCGGTCAGCTGTGCAATCTGCTGAAGGGTGGCGTTAACGTCGTGCGTCTTCGTCGTGGTCATCGACTGCACTGAAATCGGGTGATCAGAGCCCACGCCCACCTGGCCAACCATGAGCTGACGCGTCTTGCGGCGCGGCGCCAAGGTGGGAGGCGGGCCGTCGGGGATTCCAAGACCAATAGGGGTCGACATGTGTGCTCCTTGCTAATTGGGTTTTAACGCCCCTACTCTAGCACCGCGCACCGCAGGTGGATCACTAGCCAAACAGCCGAATTGGGTTAACCACGTCCGCGATCATGATGAGAGCACCCACCGCCATGAGGAGGAAAGCCAGCACATAGGTCACCGGCATGAGCTTGGTGTAATCCGCGGGCCCCTTCGGGTCCTTGCCCATGAGGCGGCGCAGGGCGTCGCGGATCTTCTCATAAATAATGACGGCGATATGGCCGCCGTCGAACGGCGGGAGTGGGATGAGATTAAATAGCGCGAGGAAGAAGTTGAGGGTGGCCAGCATCATGAAGAAGGATGACCACAGGCTCCGCTCGACCAACTCGCCGCCCACCCGGGAGGCTCCCACCACGGACATTGGTCCGTTAACGTCGCGCTCCTGCCCAAAGATGGAGGCCACCACGCCCGGGATCTTCGCTGGGAATTGCGCGATTCCTTGGACCGTGGCGTTGAGCGCATAGCCCGAGTAGCGGGCGGTCGCCGGGAAGGCGTCGACGAAGGAGTAGGTCTCCCTGATGTCAATTACCTGGTTACTCATGCCGATGGCGCCGACCTCCACCAGGTGCCCCTCGCCGTTGAGTCGAGTCACCGTAGCAAGTGTGATGTCGAAGTCACGCGGCTCGCCATCGCGTTCGACTTTGAGGGTGACAGTGTCACCGGGGTAGCTCATGACGGTATCGCGAAGCTGTGCAAAGGAGTCCATGGTCTCGCCGTTCAGCGCGAGAACGATGTCCCCAGGTTCCACGCCCGCCTCACCAGCAGGGCCTACTCCCTGGCACGGTTCGAGCTCGCCATCGGCCTTCTGATTCGCCGCGCAGGACACCTCGCCAACGCGCGGGCGCACATCCGCGTCTGGGTTGGGCAGGCCCGTCGTCATGGCGATGAGCAGCAGGATAATAAATCCTAAAAGCAGGTTGACGGTGATGCCGCCGGCCAGCACGATGATGCGCTGCCACGCCGGCTTCGTGTACATGGCATAGGGCTTTTCCTCTTCCGTGAGGAACTCATCCTGCGCCGTCATGCCTGCGATATCGCAGAAACCACCCACTGGGAAGGCAGCGAGGCCATACTCAGTGTGGCCACGTGTAAAGGACGCAACGCGCGGACCGAAGCCGATGAAATAGCGGCGCACGCGCATGCCGAAGGCACGAGCGGTAAACATGTGACCGGCCTCGTGCAGGGCAACGGTGATGCCGATCCCCAAGGCGAAGAGAACTATGCCGAGGACATTTGCCATAGATTAGGGGGCTTTCTAACGAGCGAGCGAATCCACCATCGCGTTGGCGCGACGGCGGGCCTCGCCTTCCACGGCGAGGACATCATCGACGCTAGAGGGTACACCAGCGAACTGCGCGGCCTGATCCACGACGTGGCTGACAACGTCAACAATTTCCGGGAAGTGAATGCGCCCTGCCAAGAAGGCCGCGGCCGCCTCCTCGTTGGCGGCGTTGTACACGGCAGCGTGGGTACCTCCGGCGGCGGCAACCTCGCGCGCCAAGCGAACGGCCGGGAAGGCCTCATCATCCAGCGGCTCGAAATGCCAGTCATGCGCGGTGGAAAAATCCAACGCCGGCTGGGCACCCGGTACGCGGCGCGGCCAATCCAATGCGAGGGAGATCGGCAGCTTCATCGACGGTGGCGAGCACTGCGCGATGGTGCAGCCATCGGTAAACGTCGCCATCGAGTGGACGATTGACTGGGGGTGGACGGTGACCTCGATGCGCTCTGGGGAGACGTCGAAAAGCAGCGTGGCCTCAATGAGCTCCAGGCCCTTGTTGACCAGCGTGGCGGAATTCAGGGTGTTCATCTGCCCCATCGACCACGTTGGGTGCTGGGCAGCCTGCTGCGGGGTGACATCCCACATCTCCTCGCGGGTCCAGCCTCGGAAGGGACCACCGGAAGCGGTGAGCACAAGGTGATCAAGCTCCACATCACTGCCCGCGCGCAAGCATTGCGCCATGGCGGAATGCTCGGAATCCACCGGAATGATCTGGCCCTCCCCCGCCAGGCGGGTCACGATGGAGCCACCGGCGACGAGGGATTCCTTATTCGCCAGCGCTAGAAGCTCGCCTTTTTCCAAAGTCGCGACCGTGGAGGCTAGGCCCATTGAACCGACGAGCGCGTTGAGGACCTTATCCGCATCGATGGCCCGGACCAGCTGCTCTGCGGAATCTGGGCCGGAGAGCACGGTGCCACCGAGGGCCTCGGAGACGGTGCGTGCCGCATCGGGCTTGGCGACGGCCACGTGGTCAAACGAAAGGTTGAGGGCACGAGCCTGCTCGATAATGAGCTGCGGGTTGGAGCCGCCGGCGGCAATGCCTACGACTGTGAACTTATCCGGGTTATCCGCGATAACGTCCAGAGCTTGGGTGCCGATCGAGCCAGTAGAGCCGAGAATAAGAATGCGTTGGGTACTCACCCTCTCAACCCTAGCCGGTCACCCCTAGTCGGAGTCCTGTGCGCTCCGATAGCGATAGGCGGGGGTGTTTAATCGCGGTTATCGGCTGAATCATTTAAACTACTACACAGAATAACTGGCATTTTCGTGCGCTCGCCTCACGCAACTAGTTCTAACCAGGGCGGGCCGCATGTACACGCAAAGGAGAGCAAGTGTCTTCCCACAAGCCGGCATCGCAGGTTTTCGACGGCGTATCCACCGATGACGTCCCGTCCGCAGGTTTCGGTTGGTCCCGCATCAGCCGCTCAGGCGTACAGATCGCCGGCTGGACGTCCGTCGCGTTCCTGCTTGCTTATAACTTTGGTAACCACAAGGGCCACGTAGAGACGGTCTGGCTTATCGCCCTGGCAGTCCTCATCGCCCTCGGCTTGGTCATTTACGCTCTGCAGCCGAAGCTCTCCCAGGTACGCACCTTGACCGCCCGTAACAAGCCGGTGGGCCACGAGGAGCCGGACTGGGCATACGAGCAGAAGACCGTTGGCAACGTCTACGCTTCCCTGACCGATGACGAGCTGCGCGCCCTCAACATTGAGCCTTCCCGCGTTGCTCACCTCCGCGGCGTATCCGACGGCCGCCACGCTGCCAAGCCGGTGGCTAACTAAAGCTTCTTCGCTGTAAACAAAAACTCCCTTCCCGCAGTTCATGAATGAACTGCACATGGAAGGGAGCTTTTGTTCTATCTGTTTTCCCCCCTAGCTCACGTAACGGTTTACCGTGGCGTAAATCTCCGGGGTTCGCTCCTGCGCCCTCTTTCCGGCGAAGCGCCAGACAGCAGCGTAGACAAGTGACGGAACCAGCAGAGAAACTATCACAGCGGCGTACAGCAGCCAGCCGCCGCGCTCATAGCTGAGGGCAGAAACCACGATGCCGGGAAGCGCGGGCACCCACACCAGCATCATGCCGACGAACGCCGTGAAGAAAGCGCCAGCGGAATAGCCGGATTTGTCATTCCACCGGTTCTGTCCCGGGGCTGACAAGGGATAAGGGTTAAGCACGGTCAGTCCCAAGCCCACCGCCGCCGTGGAAATGAACACGCCTAGAGCCACAGCTGTGCACAACAAGCCCAAAGTGAAGTTCTCACTAAAGACAAGAACCACTACGGCAAGAGAAACAAACCCAATCAAAGGAATAGTCACGTGTGCGAGGTGGCGCGCATGAAGGATGGTGCGCGGAGCAACCGGCGCCACCATGTGGACCCAATTCGATGGCCCATCGAAGCCATAATCATTAGCCAAGAGCGAAGAGAGCACGATCGCGCTGAAGCACAGCATGAAATAGGCGGTGAAATCATCGCCCTTCCACAACTGATATAGGGTCAGCACGCCAAACAAAGGCATCGTGTAGAGCATGCCGGTTTGCCGCTTATCGCGGGTGAGATAACGCAGTGCGCGAGAGTATTCCATCGCCGCCGGGCTGGAATAAGACCAGGCGCCCAACTCCAACTTGGACACACCCTTGCCCGTCACTTCGCTGGCTGCGTCACCGCCTGTTCCGGGGTTGCGCATGAGGCCGCCTATCTGACGGGACCACGCCCATACCAGCAGGACAAGGCTGGCCACCGCGATCAAGAGTTGGGATAGGGCGGTGATGAGGTGGCCGTCGGCAAGCGCGAGCGCCCACCCCACCCCGGCACCCAACGGGGTCCAGGCCATGATGGTGCCCACCGAATCGAGCGGAGGCAAGGACTCGAGGACGCTCTGTGCTTGCAGCATGCCAAAGACCAGCAGGCCCATAACCACCATCGCCGCAATTTGGGTGCGCGACTTTTGGGAATCCGCGATAGCGGAAGCCACTTGGACAAGGCATTCGCCAACAATGATGGTCGTCGCGCACGACAGCACCATGCCCACGACGAAGGGCACCGCAGCCCACCCGGTTCCTGTCAGGATGAGGAAAATGCTGCCGATGATCGCATACACCAGGGAAAAGACGACCGACATGATGGCGCGGGTGGTCAGCAGACCGGAGAAGAACAAGCCCGGAAGGACCTCGCGGGGAGTCAGCGGAAGTGCGCCCAGAGTTGTCGGGCTCAATTGATTCTCCCCCGCCGGCATAAAGAGAGCGAGGAGTATGTAGATGAGCATGCCGCCCGCCACGCCGACGGTCAGTGCTTGGTAGCCGTGTCCGGGCGTGGTGATATCTGCATACACCATGGCTGCGATGGAAAAGAGGCCGATTGCTCCGTAAATCAGCATCATGAGCCCCATCATGAGCGTCGCCGGATTGGAAGAAACGCTTCGCCACCACAGAGTGCGATGAAGGCTGAACAGAGTGGATGTCATTCAGCCTCACCTGCCGCTGGCGAGCGCAGCCACCCAAACTTCGAGGCATCCAGGTCCCGCCCGCCGACGGCCGCGATAAACAGGTCGCTCAAGCTTTGGCCCTGGCGGACATCGTCGACGTGGCCCGCAGTGATAACTTGGCCGCCGTTGATGATGGCGACGTGGTCGCACAGACCCTCGACGAGCTCCATGACGTGCGAGGACAAAATAACCGTGCCGCCGCGGGAGGCATAGGCGCGCAGCATCTGCTGGATGAGGCGCCCGGAGACCGGATCCACGGCTTCCAGAGGCTCGTCAAGGATAAGCACCTCCGGGTTGTGCAGGACGGCCCCGGCCAGGAGAATCTTTTTGGTCATGCCGGCGGAATAGTCCGCGATGCGCTTATCGGCGGCCTCGGAGAGGGAGAGGGCGTCGAGAAGCTCCTGCGCACGGCGCAGCGACTCGGAGCGCTCCAACTTGTGAAGGGCGCCGAGGTAGTGAAGGTATTCAGCGCCAGTGAGACGGTCAAAGACCGGCGCCCCATCCATGAGCAGCCCCATGGCCTGTTTGGCGGGGATGGGCTCTTCCCACACGTTGTGGCCGGCGATGAAGCTGTGGCCGGCATCAGGGCGCTGGAGGCCACACGCCATGGTCAGCATCGTGGTCTTGCCCGCGCCATTGGGCCCCACTATCCCGTAGATGGATCCGCGCGGTACATCCAGGTTGAGGCTGTTGACGGCAATCTGAGAACCAAAAGACTTGCGCAGATCGCGCACCGCTAAAGCTTGGGTGCGTGGATCTGCGGCTAAGTCCTCGCGATAAGGATGAGTCATAAGCATTAACGGTATCAAGAACCATTAATGCTTTCTCCTCCGGCGAAACTATTGTTAGGAAACTGTAAGCAGAGCTCTTAAGCGCTCTCGCGCTCGTCGGCGGCGAGCTGGCCACAGGCCGCGGCAATTTCATCGCCCTTGGTATCGCGCACGGTGCACGGCACGCCTTGCGCAATGACGCGGCGGACGAACTCGTCCTGACGCGCCTTCGGGGCAGCATCCCATTCCGAACCCGGTGTGGGGTTCAGCGGGATCACGTTGACGTGAACCTTGGAGCCCAGAGCCGCATGCAGCTTCCGGCCCAACATGTCAGCGCGGAAATCCTGATCATTCTTATCGCGGATCAGCGCGTACTCGATGGAGACGCGGCGGCCAGACTTGTCGGCGTAGTACTTAGCGGCATCGAGGACCTCCTCAACCGGCCAGCGGTTGTTGACCGGCACGAGGGTATCGCGCAGCTCATCGTCCGGGGTGTGCAAGGAGACGGCGAGGGTGCAGGACAAGTCCTCATCCGCGAGCTTGCGGATAGCCGGTGCCAAGCCGACCGTCGACACCGTGACATTGCGCTGGGAAAGGCCGAAACCGGTGAGGTCGGCACCGGTAATCTGACGCACCGCGTGAACCACGCGCTTGTAGTTAGCCAGCGGCTCACCCATGCCCATGAAAACAACGTTGCTTAGGCGCCCGCCTTCCTCTTCCATGAGGCGAGCAGCGTGCCTAAACTGTTCCACGATTTCCGCGGTGGACAGGTTGCGGTCGAGCCCGCCCTGGCCGGTGGCGCAGAACGGGCAGGCCATGCCGCAGCCAGCCTGGGAGGAGATACACAGTGTTGCGCGCCCTGGGTAGCGCATGAGCACGGATTCCAGCAAGGTGCCGTCGTGCAAACGCCACAGGGACTTGGTGGTTTCCCCATCATCGGTAGAGGTCTGACGAATGGGCTCCATGAGCGTGGGGAACAAACGCTCCTGCACCGCCTCGCGGGAGGCGGCCGGGATATCCGTCATCTCAGAGACATCAGCGGTGTGGTGGACGTAGTAGTGCTTGGCCAGCTGCTTTGCCCGGAACTTGGGCAGGCCAAGTTCCGCGAGCGCCTCAATGCGCTCGGCCTCGGTCAGGTCCGCGAAGTGCTTCGGGGGTAGCCCGCGCCGCGGAGCGGAGAAATTCAGTTTCAGTGGTTCAGCCATGGTAGAGCCCATTTTCCACGTTTTCGGCCACATTATCCAATCTAAGTTCTGCTGGAGTGGCGAAAGTGACATCTCAACCTATTTAATAGATGCATGACGAATCCAGAAAACTCCCCCGAGGAATTCCGCCCCTCCACCACTCCGGCCGAGGAGCCGCTGAATGATTACACCGCGGAAGCCCCCGCCACCGAAGGTTCAGTAGAACCGGTTCCGACAACTTCGGACTATGCGGAGAAAAATGATGGCAAGGTGAAGGGCTCCTTCGCAGCCAGCACGTGGATCGCCCTGATCGTGGGCTTCCTACTGCTCATCGTCCTCATCATTTTCATCCTGCAGAACCAGCACCAGGTACCGCTCAACTTCCTTAACTGGACCGTCCAGTTCCCTGCCGGCGTCACCTACCTCATCTGTGCCATCTCCGGTGCGCTCATCATGGCCCTGGTAGGCGGCTGGCGCATGTTCGAGCTACGCCGCCAGGTGCGCAAGCAAGCTCGCCGCTAAGCCTTAAGGTGCGAGGGTGGTAAGGAAGCTCATTGCCACCCACGTCACCATCGCGGACGGCAGCATGCCGTCCAAGCGGTCCATGATGCCGCCGTGTCCCGGCAACAAGGCAGACATGTCCTTGATGCCTAGCTCGCGCTTGAACTGGGATTCCACCAAGTCACCGAGGGTGGCGCAAAAGACAAGACCCAATCCCATCAGTGCGCCCACCCACGGCTTGTGGTGAAGCAGGAATGCGAAAGAAAGCGCGCCGGTAAGGGTTCCGAAAACAACCGAACCGGCAAAGCCTTCCCACGATTTTTTGGGACTGACCGCCGGGGCCATGGGGTGCGAGCCAAACATCACGCCGGCGATGAAACCACCGGTGTCTGAGGCGACGACACAGAGCATAAACACGACAATCGACGCCGCCCCCGAGGCAAAGGGCGTCTCCACCCGCGAAAGCATCGCGGCAAACGTGCCAAAGAGGGGTATCCAGGTCAGCACGAAGATGCCCATCGACATATCACGGAGATAGTTAATTGGCGGACGGTGCCTGCCGTTGTGGAAGAGGCGCCCGAACATGAGCGCCAGAACCGCAACCACATATACCGCAACGAGGCCCGGGGCGTTGAGGAACCACGAGACCCACACCATGGCTTGGCCAAGAACGATTAGCAGGGTGCGCGGGACATAGTAGGAGTGCTCCCGCAACCGGGTGAGAACCTCCCACATGCCCAAGCCCACTGCGGTCGCGACGACGAGATACCACACCAAGGGCCCGGCCCACACCGCAAAAACGACGAGCGCGCCCAAGCCGACGCCGACGGCAATCGCCGCGGGCATGTCTCGGCCCGCGGAATTCTTGGGTTTAGGCATCCGGCTCGGGTGCTCAGTGCTCACGCATGCTCCTCAGGTAGTCGTGGGTGCTTAAGCTCTACACAGAAAAGACCGCCGTGCTGGTCGGTGCCTGGCGCGGCGGCAAGTCAAAGCTCGTGTGTGGAGGCTAAACCTCCATGAGCTCCTCTTCCTTATTGGCGACGAGCTTATCCACCTGCTCGATGTAGCCGGAAGTAATCTTTTCCATTTCCTTCTCTGCAGCGATGACCTCGTCCTCGCCAGCATCGCCGTCCTTCTGCAGCTTCTTCAGCTGCTCCATGGCACGGCGGCGAATGTTACGGATAGCAATCTTGCCGTCCTCACCCTTGCTCTTAGCCAGCTTGACCATCTCACGGCGGCGTTCCTCAGTCAGCTGCGGAATAGTAACGCGCAGCACCTGACCATCATTGGTCGGGTTCACACCGAGATCCGAGTTGCGGATTGCGTTCTCAATCTCATTCATCACGGACTGCTCATAAGGCTTGATGAGCAGCATGCGCGGCTCAGGAACCGAGATGGTTGCCATCTGGGTAATTGGGGTCGGCACACCGTAGTACTCAGCGACCAAGCCGTTAAACATGGCTGGGTTGGCGCGGCCGGTGCGGATGGTGATCAGCTGCTCGCGGGCGTGCTCCACCGAGGCGGTCATGTGCTCTTCAGCTTCGAGCTGAATCTCGTCGATCATGAGGGTTACAACTCCCTTGAAATAGTCAAAAGTACTGGGAAAGAATGTAGCAGGTCGCGGCCCGTTTGTACTAAGACTGGACCAGCGTGCCGATCTTCTCGCCGTTCACGGCGCGCTTGATATTGCCCTCGGTGAGGAGGTTGAAGACCAGAATCGGCATATTATTATCCATGCACAGGCTGAACGCCGTAGCATCAGCCACCTTGAGGTTCTTCTCGATGACCTCGCGCGGGGTGATCTCGGAGTAGAGCTCCGCGTCCGGATTCGTGCGCGGGTCAGCGGAATAGACGCCGTCGACAGCCTTGGCTAGGAAGAGGACTTCTGCACCAATCTCCAGCGCGCGCTGCGCTGCGGTGGTGTCGGTGGAGAAGTACGGCATGCCCATGCCGGCGCCGAAGATAACCACACGCCCCTTTTCTAGGTGGCGGTCGGCGCGCAGCGGCAGATACGGCTCCGCAATCTGTGCCATGTTGATGGACGTCTGCACACGGCAGTCGATGCCCTGCTGCTTGAGGAAGTCCTGCAGCGCCAGGGAGTTCATGACTGTACCCAGCATGCCCATGTAGTCGGAGCGAGCGCGGTCCATACCGCGCTGGGACAGCTCCGCTCCGCGGAAGAAGTTACCGCCACCGATAACGACGGCAATCTCAGTTCCTTGTTCGGCCACCTCGGCGATTTGGCGGGCGACGTTTTCTACAACATCAGGATCGATGCCGACCTTGCCACCGCCGAACATCTCACCGCCCAGCTTCAGCATGACTCGCTTGTATCCGGTTCGCTTCGGTTCAGGGTTAGTCACGGTCTTCATCGTCTCCTTCACGCATGGCGACGCTTCAGTTAAGCGCACGAATAATTCCGTTCCATCTTAACCATAGGAAGCCGCTCTTATATATTCAGCTGCGCACAACCCCCACCCTAAGGGGCGGCAGAAAACAGCAAACTCCCTCCCCCGCTTCTTCCCCACCAGCCAGGCGGCCACAGGGATGAAGAGGAGGAGGGAGAAACCGCAGCTACGGAGCAATACTCCCTAGCTACGAAAGCTCTAGTAAAGCTTAAGCGCCAACCTCGTAGCGGATGAAACCGGTGATGGTGGTGCCGGCCTCGTCTGCGACCTGCTTGACGGTCTTCTTGGAGTCAGACAGAGCTGCCTGCTCAAGCAGAACCACAGACTTGTAGAAGCCATTGAGACGGCCTTCCACGATCTTCGGCAGGGCTGCCTCCGGCTTGCCCTCCTCGCGGGTGGTGGCCTCAGCGATCTCGCGCTCCTTCTCAACGACCTCAGCCGGAACGTCCTCGCGGGTGAGGTACTCGGCGTTCATAGCCGCTATCTGCAGTGCCACTGCGTGAGCGCCTTCTGCGTTGCCCTCGTAGGAGACCAGGACACCCACTGCCGGCGGCAGGTCAGCGGAACGCTGGTGCAGGTAGACAGCAACGTTGTCGCCCTCGATGGTGACTGCGCGGCGGGCCTGCAGCTTCTCGCCGGTCTTTGCGGACTCTTCGTCAACGATCTCAGAGACCTTCTTGCCGTCGATCTCCAGGTTGTTGAGCTCCTCACCGGAGTTGACCTTGGCCTCACCGGCAGCCTCAGCGATCTTGGTGGCAAAAGCCTTGAAAGCCTCGTTCTTAGCCACGAAGTCGGTCTCACAGTTGATCTCGACCATCGTGTTGCCGGAAACGGCGACCAGGCCCTCGGTGGCCTCACGCTCGGCGCGCTTGGACACGTTCTTTGCGCCCTTGATGCGCAGGTACTCAACGGCCTTGTCGTAGTCACCCTGGGACTCTTCGAGAGCCTTCTTGCAATCGAGCATGCCGGAGCCGGTGGCCTCACGCAATGCCTTTACGTCTGCAGCAGTGTAATTCGCCATAGTTGGAGCGATCCTCCTTGGAATTGAACGGTATTCGTTGAAACAGCGTAGCGGAATCACTACCACCACGTCGCGTTGAGGGGGTGCTAGTTTTTCGCCAGCTCCCCCAGCGAAGAATCTGTAGAACCTTCAGCGTGGTGTTTTCAACCCTTTAATGTGTCACGCGCCTTAGCACGCTAAGAAAACACGTGAGAAAAAGCCCCCATCGCCGCGGACACTGTGGGCCGTGCGGTACGGGGGCTTAAGGTGTGCAGATTACTCTGCGGACTTCTCAGCGTCCTCAGACTTCTCTGCGGAAGCCGGGTCAGACGCAGCGGCGGCCTCAGCGGCGTCGCGGGCGTCCTTCTCAGCGCTGTCGCCGGCGGCCTCCTTAGCCTGAGCCAGCTGGCGCTCCTCGCGAGCCTTCTTGCCCTCTTCCACAGCGGTGGCGATGATGCCGGAGAGCAGCTTGGTAGCGCGGATGGCGTCGTCGTTACCCGGAATCGGGAAGTCAACCTCATCCGGATCACAGTTGGTGTCCAGGATGGCGACGACCGGGATGTTCAGCTTCTGGGCTTCCTTGACCGCGATGTGCTCCTTGTTGGTGTCAACGATCCACAGTGCGGACGGAGCCTTGGTCATATCGGAGATACCGCCCAGGACGCGCTCCAGCTTGGTGCGCTCACGGGTCAGCATCAGAACTTCCTTCTTGGTGCGGCCCTTGTAGCCGTCCTCAGCCGCGTCCATAGCCTGCAGCTCCTTCATGCGCTTCAGGCGCTTGGAGACAGTCTGGAAGTTGGTGAGCATACCGCCGAGCCAGCGGTGGTTAACGTAGGGCATTCCCACGCGGGTTGCCTCTTCAGCAACGGCTTCCTGAGCCTGCTTCTTGGTACCAACGAAGAGGATGGTGCCGCCGTGTGCGACGGTTTCCTTAACGAACTCGAAGGCCTCATCGATGTAGGTCAGCGTCTGCTGCAGGTCGATGATGTAGATGCCGTTACGGTCGGTGAAGATGAAGCGCTTCATCTTCGGGTTCCAGCGACGGGTCTGGTGACCGAAGTGGACGCCAGCGTCGAGGAGCTCGCGCATGGTTACGACTGCCATGTTTCGCTCGCTTTCTATATGTTGTTTCGGTTTTGCAAAAATTGTGCGGTGTTTTATTCCGCACCCTAGCAACGAAGGCCCTGGTCAACACCCCACTATTGCGGGGACCACGTCAACCACAGACTGCCTCTTCCTTAACCCAGGAAGCGGCTGCTTCGCCGCGCGTAGTCAATCCATGCGCCAGCCTTTAGGCCTGAGCACAGACTGCTGTGGGCTAGCTTAGTACTGCACACACGGTGATTCCAAACGACGGGCTTGTTTTATCTCAGCAGGATTGTTGATGACTCTACGGTCTTCTCCCCTGCCGCAACAGTGGCCTCTTCTTTAACAGGTTATCCACAACAGCGGCTGCGCCTCTTCTCTGAAGTGGCGTCAGCGCGCAGGCTTGGAGGCATGCGTCACCGTCTTCTTTATGTATCCGTCTTGCTGTGTGCTTGGGCCGCGCTTGTCGACGTCCCCCTAGCCGCCGCTTACGTCGACCCCACCACCGGGGAACCCGTTGCTTCGCGTGTTTTGCGCGGCTTCGAGCCTCCCGAAAAGCGCTGGATGGCGGGCCACCGCGGTGTCGATCTGGACCTGCCTGTCGGCGGGGTGGTCCTCGCGGCCGGCGATGGCGTCGTATATTTCGCCGGTTCGATCGCGGGCAAACCGGCCCTATCGATTGCCCATGGGAACGGCCTGCGCACGACCTATCAACCAGTGTTTGCGCGGGTCAAGAAAGGTGACCGGGTACAGGAAGGAGACGTGATTGGCACCCTCGCCCCGTCCGTGGACGGCTATCCGGGACTGCATTGGGGCGCGATTGAAGGACGCGAGGACTACATCAATCCGCTGGACTTGCTTGGGGAACCTGTCATTCGCCTCAAGCCCGTGGGTGGGCGCGGGCGTAGACGTCCTTAAGCCGCTGGGCGGAGACGTGCGTGTAGACCTGCGTGGTCTGTAATGAAGAGTGCCCGAGCAGCTCCTGGACAATACGCAAATCCGCTCCGCCCTCGAGCAGATGCGTTGCCGCCGAGTGGCGCAATCCGTGCGGGGTCAAACCCGGCGTTCCCGTCACTTGCGCGGCGCGCTCGACAACACGGCGGACTTGGCGGGGGTCGATACGCCCGCCGCGGGTGCCCACGAACACCGCCTCCGTATCACCCGCAAGCTGGGGACGGCCCGTTTCCAACCAGGCACAAAGCGCATCGTGAGCTGCATCCCCGAACGGGACGACGCGCTGTTTATTGCCCTTACCTGTGACGCGGGCAGTACGCCGGGACACATCGATATCCCCGATGTTGAGACCGACGAGCTCAGCCACGCGCACACCGGTGGCGTAGAGGAATTCGAGCATGGCGCTATCGCGCAGGAAATGGATTTCATCGGCGGAGACGGCATTGCCCATAAGCTCCCCCGCCGCTGAAGGCGACATCACCGTCGGCAAGTGTTTGCCCACCTTGGGCGTGGCCAAACGCTGCGCCACATCAGTTTTTAAATAGCCTTCACGCGCAGCCCATGTGGAAAAAGCACGCACCGCGGCGGTGCGGCGCGCCAGTGTGGAGCGGGACTTGCCCTCGGAAACGGCGTGGGCCAACCATTCGCGCAGGGAATTCAATGTGAACGCTGAGAAGTCCGGGACCTCCGTCGCCAGCAAGCGCAGGTCGGAGCAATAGCCGCGAACGGTCGCATCGGAACGGCCGCGGACGATGCGCTGGTATTCCGCGAAATCTTCGATCGCCTCGTCCAGCTGTCCGCCCACGTGCCGCTCACCGCTACCACTTGCACCACTCATGTCTCATGAGTGTACTCAGGTGCGCTGCCACATCGCCCCCGAGCGAGTAATCACCCCCATCTTCTGCATCGCCACGAGAAGGTGAATGGTCAACGCCACCCGCATTCCCGCGGCCGCCGCGATGTCCTCAGCGCTCGCGCCTTCCTCCGCGCTTTCCGGTGGAGTGGAGTCATACACCCGAAGCTCATTACGGGACAGGCGCTGCACAGCAGTCGGCTGAAACTCGAGCTCATACTGCCCCACCACATCTACCTCCCCTGCTTTGCCGACCAACCCCCGAACTTCATCCGCAGACGCCACCAATTGGGCGCGCCCATCCTGAATTCGTTGATGACACCCCAAGGAACCAGATGTCGTAATGGGCCCCGGTACGGCCATGGCAACCCTGCCCAGCGCTTCCGCCCAATTCAGCGTGTTAAGAGCACCAGAGCGGAACCCCGCTTCAACCACCACAGTGCCGCTCGTCATCGCCGCCACGAGGCGGTTGCGGGATAAGAAGCGGAATCGCTGTGGCCGCGTGCCCGGCGCGAATTCAGACACGATGCATCCTTTCTCGGCGATTCTGTCAAAGAGTTTCGCATTTCGCGCTGGGTAAGAAATATCGATGCCGCAGGCCGCCACAGCGACGGTCAGTCCGCCCGCATCGAGGGCTGCTTCATGGACCGCCGTATCAACGCCTACCGCTCCGCCGGACACCGCTGTCCATTGATGAGCCGCAAGGCCACCCGCTAAGAGTGACGCAGCCTCCCAGCCATACCTGCTCACCGCGCGCGTGCCCACGAGGGCCACAGATTGAGATACCGCTTCGCGCAGGTTTCCACCGCGTACCCACAGACTGTGCGGTGGAACTGCTTGGTCATCAAACGTTGCCGGGGCATCAACCACCCCTTGGTGATAGAAACCGAAGGCACGGGAGAACTCTTCCCCGGGCCACTCAGCGTCCGCGGGCGTAATGAGCCGAGCGCCTTCCGCTTCCGCTACAGCCAAGTCTTCGTCTTGCCGCAGCCACTCACGCCGCGAAGCCGTGGCTTGCCTCAGGGGCCCAATCCAATCCTCTCCTTTGTAGATTCCCCGAGCAATCTCCTCAGCCGAGTATTGGGTCAACAGCCCGTGAAGAGTTGGTGAAGGACCCTCCACCACGCGATTGAGATAGGCCCACGTATGCCGGCTACTCGATAGGTTGAGCTCACTCATGCCGCCAGCCTTTCGATCGTCCCAGCCCCGCGGAGATCCAGCGCCCGGCTGACGTGCTCGAGCTCAGGGCGAGATGAGCCATCGAGGTCTGCCAGCGTCCAGGCTAGGCGCAGAACACGGTCGACCCCGCGCTGGCTCAGCTCCCCTTCCGCCAGGTAGGCGGCGAGCATGATCATCGCAGACTCCGCTGCTGGGCGGTGGCGCCGCAAATATGAAGCCGGAACTGCTCCATTGACCACGCTTCCCAACCCGTCACCCTCCCAGCGCGCCTTCATGCGTTCCCGGGCTGCGGCCACGCGCTGGGCGATGACCTCGGAGGTCTCTTCCCCTTCCGCTTGGAGCACCGCTGATTGCCCCGACAGGGACACGATGATGTCGAGGCGGTCCCGCAGCGGCCCCGACAAATTGGACAAGTAGTTCATCCTGTCTGATACTCGGCACTCGCAACGCGCCGGTTCTTCGGCTCCACACCGGCAGGGATTCGCAGCCAGCACTAGTTGGAATTGGGCGGGAAAGATAACCTCCCGGCTCGCCCGCGTCAGGCGCACCTGTCCCTCTTCCAAGGGGGCGCGCAAACTATCGAGAACCTGCGCAGGCACCTCACTGACTTCATCGAGGAAGAGCACGCCATGGTGCGCCAAGCTCACCGCTCCTGGCCGTGGGCGCCCTGAGCCGCCACCGATCAGCGCGGCCCTCGTTACTGAAGCGTGCGGCGCAATGAACGGAGCCCGCGAGATAGCGGTGCCGACGGCTCCCGCCACCGAGTGGATGGCCGTGGCTTCCACTGCTTGCTCTGTACTCAGGCGCGGCAGAATCCCCGGCAAACGCGAGGCAATCATCGACTTACCGGAGCCGGGTGGACCCACCATCATCACGTGGTGGCCGCCGGCAGCGGCAACTTCCGCCGCCCACTTGGCTTCCTTCTGGCCTGCCACCTCGCTGAAATCGGCGACTTGCTCGCACGCAGGCGCTGCCGCATGCGCAATGAGGTGCGCGTCCGGCAGGCAATCACTCCCGCACGCCCACGCAAAAGCATCCCACAGCGTTTCAGCCACGAGTACCGTGATGCCGGACACCAATGCTGCTTCCGCAGCGTTTCCCACCGGAATGATCAGGGTGTCATACCCCTGTGAACGCGCAGCCAGAATGGCTGGGATGATGCCGGAGACCGGGCGTACCTGCCCGTCCAGACCCAGCTCACCAAGGACTAGCGCCCCGCTAAGACGACTTTTCTCCGCCTGGCCTGCTCCTAGAATTGCCAAGGCCATCGGCAGATCAAAGTGCGCCCCTGCTTTTGGCAGCGAGGCCGGCGACATGGACACCACCACCTTCGTCTTGGGCCACGGCAAGTGCGAATTGCTCACTGCAGTACGGATGCGATCCCGCGACTCTGAGATTGCGGCATCCCCCAGCCCCACCACGTGAACCCCCGGCAGCCCGGGGCCAACGTTGGCCTCCACCGTGACCACCCGGGCCAGGACCCCATCCAGCGCTATCGTGTCGCACCTACCGAGAGCCATGATCGACTCCCTGGAAGTAGTCCACCTCAAACGCCTCCCCCGACTTCGCCCCGGTGGCTACCAGCCCGAGGACGTCGAAACGGACCTTGCTCAACGCCTGCCCATCACTCCGCACGGCACTCAGCCATTGCGCTGCCGCCTTGCGCAGGCGCGCTAACTTGCGTGGGGTTACCGCTTCCGCGACGCCGAAGTTGCGGTTTGCCCGCGTCTTGACTTCGCAAAAGACAATGGTCCCATCGGGTTCACGCACGACGAGATCAAGCTCGCCCACGCGGTAGTGGACGTTCGCAGCGATGACCTGCGCCCCGCGCGCACGATAAAAGTCAGCGGCAAATTTCTCCCCCGCTTTTCCCAGTGCATCCGCCGGGCGGATGCACTGGCCCACGGTCGGTGAATACAAAGTGGTTGCTAGATTTCTTGTCACTATGGTGCTCCTTGGAATTGAACGTGTACACAACACGCCGCAAGCACGACACAAGACAATTCCCGTGCCGAACACCCCCTTACGGCACTTCCAGAACACCCCATTAACTGCGTTGTGGCGAGGGCTTAACGCCTCGCCACCGCAAATCTGTGGATAACTAGTCCGGGGTCACCAACATGGCGTTCCCCACCCAATTATATCTAGAGCTCTATTCCGGTAGGACAAAATCCGGCTTGTCCAACTCCTCAATATTGACGTCCTTGTAGGTGATTACACGGACGTAGCGCACAAAACGCGCCGAGCGGTACATATCCCAGACCCACGCATCAGACATGCGGACCTCGTAGTAGACGTCCGGACCCGACGTATGCGGAATAAGCTCCACAGCGTTGGCCAGATAAAACCTACGTTCAGTCTCCACCACATAGGAGAATTGGCTGACCACATCGCGGTATTCGCGGTACAGCGACAGCTCGACTTCAGCCTCGTAGTTATCGAGTTCCTCAGCGCTCACGGTGTGCTTCTCCTTCGCTCACAATTACCCGGATTCACGGTGTCACAGAATCAGCACCAGCTTAGTTCCCGCGTCCTGAATAAGGCTTCAGGCGCGCGCGAGGAATCGCGCATGTGCGTCAGCTACATTGCGATAGCTCATGCGGTGCTCAGGAGTCGCCCCCAGCCGGGCGATAGCTTCCTGATGCACTGCCGTGCCATAGCCCTTATGGCTTTCCAGGGCATATCCCGGGTACTGCTTGGCCAATTCCATCATCAGGTGATCACGGGAGACCTTGGCTAGGACACTTGCCGCGGCGATGCATCGCGCGGCGGCATCACCACCGATGATCGGCAGCTGCGGGGCGGGCAGGCCGGGGACGAAGAGGGCGTCGCTTAGCACGTAGCCCGGACGGACCCCCAGTCGTGCCACCGCCCGGCGCATCCCTGACACATTCGCGTGTTGGATGCCAAAGGTATCGATGTCCTTCGCCCCCACGTGCACCACCGACCACGCTAGCGCGCGGCGCTTGATCAGCGGCTCCAGCTTTTCCCGGGCCGCCGGCGTGAGCTTCTTCGAATCATCAAGCCGTTCCAAGCCGGGCAGGATGCGCTCCGGCAAGATGCACGCGGCAATGGTCACTGGCCCGCAGCATGCCCCGCGCCCAGCTTCATCCACCCCTGCAACTGGACCGAGCCCTGCCTTGGAGAGCGCGACCTCATAGGTTCTCTTCTGTTTCAATCGGCGCATAGCGGTTATAACGGCATGTCGTCGATAGTTTGCGCACGGCTGAAGGGAACCACAACAGCGGCGACCTTGCCGCGCACGTTCTCAACAGGAACTGTGCCCTGCAGGTTATCCCCGAGGTGCGCGCGCGAATCCAAGGAGTTCGTGCGGTTATCCCCCATCACCCACAGATGGCCTTCCGGGACGGTAACCGGGCCGAAGTAGGCGCCGCCACAAGCTTGTGATCCCACGCGTTCATCAATCGGAATCTCCGGCGGATCCAGAACGAAGTCCTGGTTAGCGGGCTTGCCATCCACCATGACGGCCGGATCCCCTTCCTGACACGACACGGTCTGGCCGCCTGTAGCGATGACGCGTTTGACCAGGATGTTGTCGCCATTAGGCACCAACCCCACAACGGCGCCAATGTTTTGCAGTCCGCGCACCACTACATTGCGGGACCGCTTGACCTCAAAAGACGTGTTCCACGAATCCGGACCGGCAAAGACTACAACCTCTCCGGGGCGCGGATCGCTGAAGTAATAGCTCACCTTCTGCACGGCGATGCGGTCATTCGTGCACCCCGGGCAGCCATGCAGGGTGGGTTCCATGGAGGAAGACGGGATGAGATACATCCGCCCCACTAAAGCCTGAATTAGCGCCAGCACCACGAAGGTGAGTGCTAGCGCCGTGAGGACATCGCGGCCCCTAGGACTGGATGTCCGGGTCATCGACTCCACCAATGCGGTTGAAGGGGAAGAAGATGAACATCACCTTGCCGCGGACGTTCTCCAGCGGGATCGTTCCTTGGTACTGATCCTGCATGTGATAGCGCGAATCCGCGGAAGCCGTGCGGTTATCTCCCATCACCCAGATATTGCCCTCTGGCACGGTCACGGGGCCAAAATACGCGCCGCCACAGGCGTAAGAACCGGTGGTCTCATCAACGCGATACGTCGGCGGGTCCTGCACATAATCCTGTTCGATGGGCTTGCCATCCACCATGACCGCAGGATCTCCCTCCTGGCAGGACACAGTCTGGCCTCCGGTAGCAACAACACGCTTGACCAGGGTGTTCTCATCAGGTGGGGTGAGCGAAACGTAGCTCAGCGCGTCCTGAATTCGGTGGATGACCGGGTTGTCGGAACGCGGCGATACCCAATTCCTGTCCCAGTCCGGCGTTCCTTTGAACACCACGACATCACCGGGCTCTGGGTTCTTGTCGCCGTAATAGGAGACCTTTTCGGTAAAAATGCGGTCATTATTGCAGCCTTCGCAGCCATGCAAGGTCGGCTCCATCGACCCTGATGGAATGACGTACTGCCGGCCCACAAAGTTTTGGAAAACACCAACGACCGCAAGCACGGAAACCACCACCAGTGCGGTCTCCAGCAACCAAGGCATCTGCTTCTTTTCCTCAGCTGGGGGTGCCGCGCTTTCCGACGCCTCTTTCCCCACGCCCTGGGAACCTTCAGTAATGTCGTTTTCTTTTTCCACGGGCTAAATCCTAGCAATGCGCGCCGACATCCCGGTATGCGGCTCGGCCGGAGGCTGCTGAAAGCACAAAGCCCTCCGCCTTACCCACAAGAATCGGTGGGAAGCGAAGGGCTGAGGGCTACAGAGCAGCTAGAACTAGCGGCGCTCCTTGATGCGGGCCTTCTTGCCGCGCAGGTCGCGCAGGTAGTACAGCTTGGCGCGGCGAACGCGGCCGCGGCGGACTACCTCGATGGAGGCAATGTTCGGGGAGTGAACCGGGAAGGTACGCTCAACGCCGATGCCGAAGGAAACCTTACGCACGGTGAAGGTCTCGCGGATGCCAGCGCCCTGACGGCGGATGCAGACACCCTTGAAGAGCTGGGTACGCTCGGTGGAGCCCTCGATCACCTTGACGTTGACGTCAAGGGTATCGCCCGGGCGGAAGGACGGGATATCGTCGCGCAGCGAAGCTGCATCAACCTTGTCAATGAGGTTTGCCATTGGTGTTTTCCTTTTCAGTTTAAGACAGAGGACCCTGGCGCCACCTCGCGGCGGCTGACCGGTTCGTGCCTATTACACAGAACATCGCTATCTTTCCATACCCCACCCCCGCAGAACAAATTGTGCCAAACGCCTGACATCTCCTCGTTGCGGGCTCTAAGGTGGGTGGCGCACTGATACCCCACGGGTGCCCACGGGAAGTGGGCTGAGAGTGGCGCTGATACCGCGCCTGCACCGTTTGAACCTGTCTGGTTAGCACCAGCGAAGGAAGAGAGGAGCAGCCATGACGGCTACCCATACCCCCATTCACAATTCTGACTCCGGCGAGATCCACCCCAAGCACTCCTACTCCCCCATCCGGGAGCACGGCCTCGAGGTACCCGAGACCGAGATTCAGTTGGATGATTCCCCCACCGGCCCCAACGAACCTTTCCGCGTGTACCGCACCCGTGGCCCGGAGTGTGAACCTGAGGTGGGCCTGCCGGCACTGCGCGCAGAATGGATTGCCGAGCGCGGCGATGTAGAGCCCTACGAAGGCCGCGCCCGCAACCTCGCCGATGATGGCCGCTCCGCCGAGCGCCGCGGTGCCGCTTCCCAGGAGTGGAAAGGTGAGCGTCGCCAGCCGCTGCGCGCAAAGGAGGGCAAGCGTGTCACCCAGATGCATTACGCGCGCCAGGGCATCATCACCAAGGAGATGGAGTTCGTGGCCCTGCGCGAGCACTGCGACCCGGAATTTGTGCGCTCCGAAATCGCGCGTGGCCGCGCCATCTTGCCCAATAACGTGAACCACCCGGAGTCGGAGCCGATGATCATCGGGCGGAAGTTCCTCACCAAGATCAACGCCAACATCGGCAACTCCGCGGTGACGTCCTCCATTGCGGAAGAGGTGTCGAAGCTGCGCTGGGCCACGCGCTGGGGCGCGGATACCGTCATGGATCTCTCCACCGGCGATGACATCCACACCACGCGCGAGTGGATCCTGCGCAACTCGCCGGTGCCCATCGGCACCGTGCCCATCTACCAGGCGCTGGAGAAGGTCAACGGCGTAGCTGAGGACCTGACGTGGGAGATTTTCCGAGACACCGTCATCGAGCAGTGCGAGCAGGGCGTGGACTACATGACCATCCATGCCGGCGTCCTGCTTCCGTATATCCCGCTGACCACGGACCGCGTCACCGGCATCGTCTCCCGCGGCGGCTCCATCATGGCGGGCTGGTGCCTGGCACACCACAAGGAGTCCTTCCTCTACGAGAACTTCGATGAGCTGTGTGAGATTTTCGCGCGCTACGACGTCGCCTTCTCCTTGGGCGATGGCCTGCGCCCCGGCTCGCTGGCGGATGCCAACGACACCGCCCAATTCGCTGAGCTCAAGACCATCGGTGAGCTCACCCGGCGCGCCTGGGAGTATGACGTTCAGGTCATGGTGGAAGGCCCGGGCCACGTCCCGCTCAACATGGTTCAGGAAAACAATGAGCTGGAGCAGGACTGGGCTTCGGACGCTCCCTTCTACACGCTAGGCCCACTGGTCACCGATATTGCCCCGGGCTATGACCACATCACCTCCGCCATTGGCGCGGCGCACATCGCCATGGGAGGAACGGCCATGTTGTGCTACGTCACCCCGAAGGAGCACTTGGGTCTGCCCAACCGCGATGATGTCAAAACCGGCGTCATCACCTATAAGCTGGCCGCCCATGCGGCCGATGTGGCCAAGGGCCACCCAGGGGCTCGCGCCTGGGATGATGCGATGAGCAAGGCCCGCTTCGAGTTCCGCTGGCACGACCAGTTCGCGCTCTCCCTCGACCCGGACACCGCGCAGGCCTACCACGATGAGACTCTGCCCGCGGAGCCGGCGAAGACCGCACATTTCTGTTCCATGTGCGGGCCGAAGTTCTGTTCCATGCGCATTAGCCAGGACATCCGGGATACCTTCTCCGATTCGCTAGGGATGCCAAGCTTCCCGGGTAAGGGAGCCATCGATCCGGAGGTCGTGGCAGCTGCCCGCGCGGGCGAGAAGCAGATGTCGGAGGAGTTCAAGGCCCAGGGCTCACAGCTCTATCAGGAAGAAGAGACCACACATGCCTGATCTTCGCTGCTACTTCGTCACGGGCGCGGGTTCGCATGAGGACGTCGTGCGCATCGCTGCCGCAGCGGCGCGCGGCGGCGCCGGGGTGGTACAGGTGCGCTCCAAGCCGATTACGGCCCGCGATCTCTACTACTTGGGCCGCGACGTAGCCCGCGCGGTGGCGCAGACCAACCCAGAAACGCGCGTGCTTATCGACGACCGCGTGGACGTCGCCGCCGCTCTCCGCCACGCTGGCGAGCCGGTGCACGGCGTGCATATCGGCCAGGACGATCTGCCTGTGGCCGCCGCCCGCGCGTTGTTGGGGCCGGACGCGATTATTGGGCTGACCACCGGCACGCGCGAGTTGGTCGAGGCCGCAAATGAGGTAGCAGACCTGATTGATTACATCGGCTGCGGCCCGTTCCGCGCCACACCGACGAAGGACTCCGAGCGCACCCCGTTGGGGCTTGATGCCTACCCGGATTTGGTGAAGCTCTCCCGCGTACCGCTCGTGGCCATCGGGGATGTTACCGCCGAGGATGCTGCCGATCTTGCGGCAACCGGCATGGCCGGCCTAGCTGTCGTGCGTGGCATCATGCATGCCGATGACCCGGAAGCCTATTGCCGCAAGCTGCTGTCCGGCTTCGATGAAGGTGCGCGATGAGTACTAGCTCTGATTCATCCGTCATCATCATCGGCGCGGGCGTCATCGGCCTGGCCACCGCGGTGGAACTGGCCGCGCGGGGCCACGAGGTCACGGTGCTGGATCCGGCACCAGCCTCCGGGGCTACCCACTTCGCCGGCGGCATGCTCGCCCCCGCCGCCGAGGTGGTCTACCAGCAGGATCCGCTCTTCCCGCTCATGCGCGCCTCCGGCGCGTGGTACCCGGAGCTCATCGATCTGGTCGCCGCACACACAGAGGTGCCCACCGGCTACCGTGCCGAGGGAACGCTCGTCGTCGCCGCCGATCGCGCGGATGCCCAGCACCTCACCGAGCTGGCCGAGTATCAATCCCTCCACGGCATGGAGGTCGAGCGCATCACCGTGCGTGAAGCCCGGCGCGCGGAACCATTGCTGTCCCCGCGTCTGGCCGGTGCCGTCAGCATCCCGGGCGACACGCAGGTCTTCCCCCGCCAATGGGCGGCTGCACTGCTGAGCGCGGCCCAAGGACTCGGCGTACGTTTCTTCCGTACGGCAGCCCAATCGATTGATGCTGCAACGGGCGTGGTCACCACGGCCGTCGGCGACTTCGAAGCAGAACAGGTTGTGCTCGCAGCCGGACTAGGCGCGCGTGAGATCGAGTGGGCTGACTCAGCTGGGCTTGAACAGTCCCCGCTGCACCTGCGCCCGGTGTACGGCGATATCCTGCGCCTGCGGGTTCCGGATCACCTGCAGCCGCTGCTGACCCGAGTGGTGCGCGGCTTCGTGGAGGACCGCCCCATCTACCTCATCCCGCGCGGCGATGGCACCCTCGCCGTCGGCGCTACGACCCGCGAGGATTCCCTGTCCTCAGCGCAGGCCGGAGGCGTCTACGCACTGCTTCGCGACGCCATCCGTGTCCTTCCCGCCGTCGAAGAATGCGAATTCCTCGAGGCCAGCGCGGGGGCTCGCCCCGGCACTCCGGATGACCTTCCCTATCTTGGCCGCGTCAGCGAGAGGCTCGTCATCTCTACCGGCTATTTCCGCCATGGCATCCTGCTCACGGCACTGGGCGCGCGCTGTGCCCGCGAGCTCATCGAGGGCACCGAACCGAGCATTGATCTCACAGCCTGCAATCCCCTGCGACACCTCAAGGAGCAACAATGATCCTCATCCTCAACGGCCAGCCCTATGACACGGCGGCCAGCACCGTCGCCCAGCTGCTGGAGGAAAAGGACATCGCTCCTGACGGCACCGCGGTGGCCGTCGCCGAACAGGTCATCCCCCGCTCGCGGTGGGACACCACCCCACTCACCGAAGGCGCGACCGTGGAAATCCTCACCGCAGTCCAAGGAGGCTAGAAACTACATGCTCACTATCGCCGATACCACCTTTTCCTCCCACCTCATCATGGGCACCGGTGGCGCCACGAGCCACGAAGCCTTGGAACGCGCGCTCGTCGCCTCCGGGACCGAGCTGACCACCGTGGCCATGCGCCGCCACGCTGGCACCAAGAGCGGTGAGAGCGTCTTCGATCTGCTGCGCCGCCTGGACATCGCTCCACTGCCCAATACCGCCGGGTGTCGCACGGCCCGCGAGGCCGTGCTTACCGCCCGCATGGCCCGCGAAGCTCTGGGCACCACGTGGGTCAAGGTCGAGGTCATCGCCGACGAGCACACGCTACTTCCCGACGTCCTCGAAACCCTCGACGCCACCGAACTGCTTGCCGCCGAGGGGTTTACCGTGCTGGCCTACACAAGCGACGATCCCGTGGCCGCCCAACGCCTCGAGGATGCTGGCGCTGCGGCCGTCATGCCGCTCGGCGCCCCCATCGGCACTGGTCTCGGGATTCTCAACCCGCACAACCTCGAGCTCATTTGTTCGCGCGCCTCTGTACCCGTACTTGTCGACGCCGGCATCGGCACCGCCTCCGACGCCGCCCTCGCCATGGAACTCGGTTGCTCCGGTGTCCTTCTCGCCAGCGCCGTCAACCGCTGCCAGAACCCGGAAGCCATGGCCACCGCCATGCGCCACGCCGTCAAAGCCGGCAGACTTGCCCGAAGTGCAGGGCGCATCCCGCAGCGCGAGCACGCCCAGGCTTCCTCCACCTTCGAAGGTCTGGCCAGCTGGGCGGACCAGGTCCTGTAGCCCACTTCCTAAAAGGACTGCCATCATGCTCAGTGAGACCGAACTTGCCCGGACCGCGCGCCAACGCCTCCTGCCCGGCTTCGGCGATGCGGCCCAAGAGCGGCTTCATGCCGCACACGTGCTCGTCGTGGGCGCCGGCGGGCTGGGCTGCCCGGCTATCCAACAGCTCGCCGCAGGAGGCATCGGGCGCATCACTCTTATTGATTCCGATTGCGTCGATATCAGCAACCTGCACAGACAGGTACTGTTTGGTGCGGGGGACGTCGGCAAGCCCAAGGCGGAAGTAGCCGCCGCGCGCGCCCGCGAGATTTCCCCCGAGCTCACCATCACCGCTCTTAAGGAACGCCTCGATTCCTCCAACGTTCTCGACCTGTGTTCCGAGGCTGACCTCGTCCTCGACGGCTCCGATACCTTCGACACGAAATACCTCGTCGCCGATGCCTGCGAGCTCACCTCTACCCCGCTGGCCTGGGGTACCGTGCTGCGCTACGGCGGGCAAGCCGCGCTGTGGCACTCCGGGAAAGACTCCGCCGACGGGCGCGGGGTGGGCTTGCGCGATCTCTTCCCCGCCCCGCCCAGCGGCGAGGCGCTCGAGTGCTCGACGGCCGGGGTGCTGGGCGCGACGACATCGGTGATCGCAGGGCTCATGGTCACCGCGGCGGTCGCCACGCTCGGCGCACTCCCGGATCATCGAGACATGATCGGGCGCGTAACCTCCTACGACGCGCTCCCCGGAAGCTTCCGCACGCTGCGGGTGGGCGCCGATCCCGACCGCCCCCTCGTTACTGCCCTACCTGCCCGGCATATCCTGCCGCCGGAACTTGTCACCGGCCACGCTGCCCTCCTTGATATCTCCGAGGACCCCGCCTTTCCTCGTGCCACGGTGTCGCTGCCCTGGCATACGGTCACCGACGATGATTCCGTGCGCCGAGCGCTTTCAGCCTGCGGCTCCGAACTGGTCTACGTGGCCTGCGCCTCTGGCGGGCGCAGCGCTGGCTTTGTCCTGCGCTACGCCGATCTGGCCGCGGACATGGGCATCGAGCTGCGCAACCTCCCCGGCGGGCTCGCAGCACACGACTTCTAGGCGCCGGCCACCGCCGGTCTGCGGAAGAGGTGCTCATCGAGGATGCGCGCCGTGCCGTGGTGGCGGGCGCGGAACACCACGCAGGAGGCCACCAACGCCAGGGCGGTCACGATGAAGAGCACCGCAATGCCCGCCCAGAAGGTGCCATCGTGGATACCGTCGGTAGCGCGGGTAAAGGCATTCTTTGCATAGGACATCGGGTGGAAAGGATGCAACAAACTCAGCGGCCGCGGAATCGCCGCCACCGGCCACACGCCGCCGAAAACCATGACGCCTAAGGCAAAAGCACCGACGGCGAAGACGGCACCAATCTTACGGCCGAAGGTTACGAGGAAGAACTGGTAGGTCGCCGCGCCGACGGCGGCAATCGCTGCGATGACAAGCAACATCATCGGCCAGCTGGCGGGGCTCCAGCCCATCGTGGAGGACATCAGCCCCATGAACGCCAAGACCAGGAAGTTCAGCCCCGCCACCACCCCGAAGGCCGCGAGGATGCCGCGCACCGGGCTCGTAGCGGTCTCCCCGCGGCGGCCCAGGTAATACGGCAGCGTCATCGCCAGGAGCAGCATAACGAGGAAGCCAAAGACCAGCACGAAGAGCAAGGAAGCGCCGCCCGTGATGTTCTTCTCGGTCGGGTCAACCGGGCTGACCACCGTCTGTACTGGGTGGAGGTTAGAGGAGGTGAAGTTGATGGGCACGGCCATGTTCTGCGCCGACGTATCCGGCTGGGTGATGGAGGGGGCTTTGGCGGCGCCGTCGGCAAGCTTGGTGGCCAATTCATTGGAGCCGGCCTTGAGCTGGTCCATACCGTCCTTGAGCTCCGTGCCTCCGGCGGCCAGCTGGCCCGTGCCGTCCTTCAGCGTGCCGGTTCCCTCGTGCAGGCGGGATGCTCCGTCCTGCAGCTGGGCGGCACCGTTACTCAGCTCGCCGACGCCTGCCCGCAACTGCTGCGAGCCATCGGACAAGCGGTGCGCGCCGTCATTGAGCGCCATCATGCCGCCCAGGTACTCCGAATTGGGATCGGACAGGTTGTAGTAGAGCTGGCCGGTGCCGGCGGAGAGCTTCTCCAGTTGCGCCACCATGTTTCCGCTGGCGGCCGGGTCGAGCTTGGACACCAGGGAATAGAGTTGATCGGCTTGTTGGTGCATGCCGAGGCCGCGGAGGACGTCGACAAGCTGCAGCAGCGCCGGGGCCACAACCTGCGCCTGCTTGAGCACCGGGATGAGCATCCCGGTGAGCTGATTGACACCGCCATCGATCTGACCCGCGCCATCCGCCAGGCGGCCGGTGCCGGCGAGCAGTTTGTCGGAGCCGTCGGCAAGCTGGGCGGCGCCATCATCCAGCTGCGCGGCACCGCCGCTCAAGCGCCCCACGCCCTCGTTGAGACGGGTCGTGCCGTCGAGCAGCTGACCAGTACCGTTGTTGAGATCGCCCGCGCCGGCGTCCAGCTTGGCAATTCCCTCGACCGCTCGCCCGCCGCCTTCCTGCAGCCGCCCAGCGCCCTCGTCGAGCCGGCCCGCGCCCTCGGCTGCGGTTCCCAGGCCATCGCTAAGTTTATTCAGCCCCTCGATGACCTGATCGGCGTATTTCTTGGAAATCGCGTTCTCCACGCTGGTCTGCACCTGCGGGATGAGGCTGGAGGAAATCACCGAACCATTCGTGCCATAGTAATCATTCGTGGCGAAGTGAATCTCCGGCTTGACCGGCTTATCGCTAATGATGGTGACGGCCTGCTCGGAGAAATTCTTCGGGATGGTCACGACCATGAGGTACTTGCCCTTGAGCAGCCCCTCATCACCGTCCGCCTTGTTGACCTCGGCAAAGTTCAGGTACTGCGTCTCCATCAGGCCTTCCACGACCTGATCACCGTAGTTTGTGTAGGTGCCTTGCTTCTCGACGCCCGCATCCTCATTCACCACCGCCAAGTCAATGTTGCGCATGTACTTGGAGGGGTCCCACATGGCCCACATCATGGTTCCGGCGATAACGATGGGTGCGACGAGAAGGAAGACGATGAGCACGCGCGACAAAGTACTGGTGGGGCGCCAATCGAGGACGCGGTGCCACCCCATGGCCTCGCTGTCGTGGCCTGCCGCGCTCTGGGTAGCCGCGCTCCCCTCATTCACCAGACCAGGCGAAGCGCTATTCGCGTCTGCTTCCCGGTTGGATTCAGCCTCACGGCTCATGTCTGCCTCCTTAGCGTGATGGTTGAGGTCCGCTTTTATTCGTTTATCCAGCCTTTTAAGCTAGACACGCAAACGTGAGCGAGGCCACTAGGTCATTTGTTTCAACAAACATACCACCGAATAAGTTGGCATTGTGAACTTATAACCATTCGTCGCGTTGTGCCGCGCTGCGCACTACCTGAATTACATCACCCCGCACTCCCTTGTGACGGGCGGGCAAGTGCATTCGAATCGGGCTTTCATCCGGCAAGCCCCTGCCCTTTACAGCTTGTAGGCAGGGCGTTTTCTTCTCCGGTTGCGGGGCCGCGTGGCCTGTTTTAGGCTCTGTGCACATGGGGGATATTGAAACCTACATCCGCCTTCGCAACTCGGGGATTGCGCTGGTGGAAGCAGCAACCAGCACACCCGAAAGCTTGCGCGCGCTTGGTGCCTCGCATGGCGATGCGGCGGAGCTGGCGTCGCTTCATGCCATCTATTTCGGCGATACCCACTTCACCGGCAAGCAGCGCACCGCCCGCCAGGCAGCCCAACGCCAAGGCCACGACCTGGCCACGCTGAGCCTGATTGAGTCCTACACCGCGAAGCTGAAGAAGCAGGTTGACGTCTGGAATTTGCGCGTCGCGCTCGCCTCCGTGCCCTCGGAACGGGTGCCTTCAGTGGCGGCGCAGCGAGTGAAGGAACTCAAACCGAAACGCGTGCCGTCGCCAGGTGTGCGGCTGACTTACCGCAAGAACGGCCCGCACTCGCTCACGGTGACTGATTCCGCGCTCAACATTTCCACCATGCGCAGCACCCTGGAGTCCATTAACCCCACCGACCTCCTGGACGCCACCCGCCAGGTCTTCTTTAAAGAAGGCACAGGCTCGCGGCCGGCGGTGGGAACAAACGTCGTGATAACACTCGACGAGCTCGACAAGATCATCCGCCACGACGGCGATGACATCGAGCTCGAGCTCACCAACGGCGGGCGCATGAGCGGCGCGGAGTTTCTGACCTACAAATTCGCCGAGACTGGCTACGCCACACTGGTCCACCCCACCATCGGCCCGGTGTGGCTGCACCGGCTTTCGCGCTTTGCCAGCCTCGAGCAGCGCATCATGGCCAGCGCGGAGCACCCCACCTGCGCGATCGAAGACTGCAACAAGCCAGCCGATTACTGCCAAGTCCACCACATCGTCCCCTGGCAAGCGGGCGGGGAAACCAATCCGCCCAACCTCACCATGCTGTGTGCCTACCACAACGGCATTAACGACGATGACCCCACCAGCCCGACCGGCAGAGGCTATGTCTTTCGGCTGAAGGGACCGGTTGATTACATCCCGCCCTGGGGAACGCCGATTACCGCGCAGCCGGCCTACCAAGAGGCCTTGAACCGACAGGCCACGAGCCCGACGGGCGCTCCCCCAAGCCAACCACCTGACCCGCCGGACATACACCCATCGCCACCCAGCACTGCGCCGCCCGGATAATCTACGCGGCAGCTTAGCCGTGCACGTCCACACGCCGGACTCAGCTCGGCGCCACGCGGAAACCTCAACGTTCATGAGGCCTTCCGCGCCTTCGGCGATCGCTTCATCCCACAGACTTGTCCAATGCACCGTCCGCGCAGAACAGTCCGCCGAAAAACTCACAAACCCCCAACCGTTTGAACGGTTAGAAGCCGGCCTTCTTGAGGGCATCGGCCATCGAACCACCGCCGCCGCGGTCCGAGCGGCCACGCCCACCGTCGCGGCGGGAGTTGCGACGGTCGGAGCGGCCGCCGCGACCCTCGGAACGCCCACCGCCGTTGCGGCGCTTGGGAGCGGGCTGGCCGGGTTCATCGTCAAGCCGCAGCGACAAGCCAATGCGCTGACGCTCCACGTCGACTTCCATAACCTTCACCTTCACCACCTGGCCCGAGCGGACCACATCGTGCGGGTCGGAGACGAACTTGTGGCTCATCGCGGAGACGTGGACGAGTCCATCCTGGTGCACGCCCACGTCGATGAACGCGCCAAAGGCCGCAACATTGGTCACGGTGCCCTCCAGAATCATCCCCGGCTTCAAGTCCGAGACCTTGTCCACACCTTCCTTGAAGGTAGCCGTCTTGAACTCCGGACGCGGGTCGCGGCCCGGCTTATCCAGCTCCGCGATGATATCCGTCACCGTCGGAACACCAAAGGTCTCGTCAGCGAAATCCGCCGGCGACAGCTTCGTCAACACCCGCGAATTGCCGATGAGCTCCGAAACCCCCAGACCGGTCTTCTCCGCAATGCGCGCCACCACAGGATAGGCCTCCGGGTGCACTGCCGAGGCATCAAGCGGATCCTTGCCACCATTGATGCGCAAGAAGCCCGCGGACTGCTCAAAAGCCTTCGGGCCCAAGCGCGGCACCTTCTTCAGCTCCTTGCGCGAGGCAAACGTGCCGTTCTCATCACGATATGCCACGATGTTGGCCGCAATCGTGGAATTCACGCCGGCCACGCGCTCCAGCAGCGGGACGGACGCCGTGTTCAGGTCCACGCCGACGCCGTTGACGGCATCCTCCACCACACCATCGAGGGTGCGGGCGAGCGCGACCTGGTTGACGTCGTGCTGGTACTGCCCCACGCCAATCGCCTTCGGGTCAATCTTCACCAGCTCCGCCAGCGGGTCCTGGAGGCGGCGCGCGATCGAAACGGCGCCGCGCAGGGAGACGTCCATGTCAGGGAATTCATCGGCCGCCAACTGGGAGGCCGAATACACCGACGCGCCAGCCTCGGAGACCACCACCGGCGTGGGGCGAGCACCGCCGGCCTGCGCGATGAGGTCGGCGACCTCCCCCGCCAGCTTCTCCGTCTCACGCGATGCGGTTCCGTTGCCGATCGCCATGAGGTCCACCGAATGGGCAGCGCTTAGCGACGCCAACTCCCTCACCGCCTCAGCCCACTTCTGCTGCGGCTGGTGCGGGTAGACAATCGTGGTGGCCAGGACCTTGCCCGTAGGGTCAACGACCGCGCACTTGACGCCATTGCGGTAGCCCGGGTCTAAGCCCAGCGTCGCGCGCTGGCCGGCCGGGGCGGCCAGAAGAACGTCGCGCAGGTTGGTGGCAAAGACCTTGAGCGCTCCTTCCTCCGCCTTCTCTTTCAGGCGCATGCGCACGTCCAGACCGGAAGAGATGGAAAGCTTGGTGCGCCAGCCCCAGTGGACGGCGTCGGCAAGCCAGCGGGAGGTAGACACGTCCAGGTCGAAGCGATCTGCGATCATGCCCTCGTACATGGCGTCATCGCCGGCGTCGAGGTTGAGGTGCAGCACGCCCTCGCTTTCGCCGCGCAGCAGCGCCAAAATGCGGTGCGAGGGGAGCTTCTCGAAAGGCTCAGAGAACTCGAAGTAGTCCTTGAACTTCGCGCCCTCGGTTTCCTTACCCTCGACCACGCCAGCGTTCATGGAACCGCTGGTGTACATGCGCTCGCGCACCTCGCCCACCAGATCCGCATCCAGTGCGAAGCGGTCCACCAGAATGGCGCGGGCGCCGTCGAGGGCCTTCTTCGTTTCCTCGAAACCTTCGGTGAGGTACTCCCCCGCCAGCTCGGTCGGGTCCGCCGAGGGGTCCTCGATGAGCTTGTCCGTCAGCGGCTCCAGTCCTGCCTCGCGCGCGATATCCGCCTTGGTCTTGCGGCGCTTCTTATACGGCAGGTACAGATCCTCCAGGCGCGCCTTGGTCTCGCAGCCCTGGATCAGTGCGCGCAGCTCATCGGTGAGCTTGCCCTGTTCCTCAATCGCGGCGAGCACCGTTTCCTTGCGCTCTTCCAGCTCGCGCAGGTACGTCGAGCGTTCCTCGATGATACGCAGCTGGGAGTCATCCAGCCCGCCGGTGGCTTCCTTGCGGTAACGGGCAATAAACGGGACGGTATTGCCCTCCGCCATGAGTTTCAGGGCGGCGTCAACGTGTGTTTCTTTGACGCCCAGCTCTCCGGCGATGGTGGCTGCGATATTCACAAAACCTCTTTTTGGTCGGGGACTAAAAGACCTTCCTACCCTATACCCCGCCCTGCCACGCGCAGGAAGTACCCAACCCAAACTCGGTGTGGCCGATTTCAGAGGTGCCGTACCACAGCGTGTGCGGCGGCAAGCAGTCCGCGACGGCCGCGGTGACTTTGGTCAACGGCAGCTCAGAGGAGCCGTTGACGATGACCCTCCACACGTGCTCACCCACCGGCGGCTGGCCATGTTTATCCATGTACTCGTTGACCAGGATATTGTCGGGCTCGCAGGTAAAGGAGATGATCTCTGCGTTGATATCGAGCGGCTCGACGCCGCCTTCGCGCAGGCGCTGCGGCATATCTTTGAGAACCTTATCCCATTCGGCTTCGGTCATAAGTATTGACAAGTCAGTGCTGATGTCCATCTCATTCCTCCTCCAAGGATTCCACGTACGCGCGGTCGGCATCGCTCAGGTCCGCCGCGTCCAGCAGCTCCGGGCGGCGCTTCCACGTCCGAGCCAGCGACTGCTCGCGACGCCACCGGTCCACCTTGGCATGATCCCCGGAAGTCAGTACATCCGGAACCGCCAGGCCGCGCCACTCCCGCGGTTTGGTGTAACTCGGCCCTTCCAGCAAGCCATCGGAGAAAGAGTCCTCCTCGTGCGAGCGCCGGTTCCCCAACACGCCTGGGATGAGGCGCACCACCGCTTCAGCAATGACCAGCACGGCGACCTCTCCGCCGATGAGCACGTAATCGCCGATGGACACCTCGCGAACGCGGTAGCGCTGCGCGGCATTTTCGACGACGCGCTGATCGATGCCCTCGTAGCGCCCACACGCAAAGACAATGTGTTCCTCGTTAGACCAGGCTTGCGCGTCGGCCTGAGTAAAGGGCGTTCCGGCAGGTGTCGGCACGATGAGCAGCGGCTTATCCGAACCCTCGCTTTCACCATAGGAGCGCGCCTCGACGCCATGGATATCGTCGTGGCGCGGCTTGCTCAGGTGCGGCAGCGCGCTTTGGAGGTCCTGGGTGGAGGCGGTGCCGGAGGAGACGTCGTCAAGCGCCGGCCCCCACACCTCAGGCTTCATGACCATTCCTGGGCCGCCCCCGTAGGGTGAGTCATCGACGGATTTGTGCACGTCGGTGGCCCACTGGCGCAGATCATGCACCCCCACCGCGAGCTTTCCCTGCTCGATGGCCTTGCCCAGCAGCGCGTGGCGCAGCGGGTCGAGGTACTCCGGAAAAATGGTGAGAACGTCTATCCTCATAGGTCGAGCAACCCCTCCGGCGGGGTGATGGTGCAGGTCCCGGCCTCCAGATCGACTTCGGGCACGATCTGCTCAACGAAGGGGACCAACGCCTCTTTGCCATCGGTGAGCGTGACTTCCAGAAGGGACTGCGTAGGACCGTGCGTCACGCCGGTCACCTCGCCTACCTCTTTGCCATCGAGGAGAACGCGCAGACCTTCCAACTCGTGGTCATAAAAGCCGTCATCCTCGGGATCATCCAAGGGTTCGGCGAAGAACTGGGTGCCGCGCAGGGAATCCGCGGCCGTGCGGTCTGGGATTTCCTTGAAGGTGATGAGCAGGCGCCCTTTATGAGCGCGCACCGCCGCGATGGTGAGCTCGTGTTCTTTCTTGCCTTGTTTGCCGTGGAGAACCTCGCCGACGGCGAAACGGGTCTCGGGGGAATCGGTGGTCACCTCGACGGAGACCTCGCCTTTAATGCCGTGGGATTTCACCACGCGACCAATGAGTAGTTCCATGACTGCTAGCTTAACGGGCTACGCTGGAGTGGCATGACTGAGCTTCCGATCAATGATGCAGCCACCTTTGGTGCCGCCACCCATGACAGCGCCGCGCTCACAACGCTAAATTTGCTCGATGAGGCCCCTAAGCCGAACCCATCGCGCCCGAGACCAGCCGTTAAGCGAGTCCTCAGTGCCGACGGAGCGAACCTCATCCTCTTTTCATTCTTGCCCGGGCAGGTCCTGCCCGATCACAAAGCCGCGCACCCCATCACCGTCCAGGTGCTACAGGGCGCGGTGACTTTTAGTTGCGGAGATGAAGAGCACGTGCTCGTTCCCGGGCGCATCGTACACCTTCCAGCGTATGTCCCACATGCGGTGTCCTGCAGCGATCAACCTGCGCTAATGCTGCTCACAATGTTGACGCCAAACACTGGCGTGAATGTCTAGACTTTTAGTATTATTTTTAGATTGTGAGTAGTTCAAAGCCGTATCACCATGGAAATTTGCATGAAGAGATCCTCCAGGAGGCCATCAAGCTCGGCCGGGAGGGTGGACCAGAGGCAGTAACGATTCGCGCGGCGACGCGCGCGGTCGGCGTCTCCCCCACCGCCGCCTACCGCCACTTCAAGGATCAGGCCGCGCTTCTCGACGCCGTCGCAGACGTCGCCACCTTCGAACTCATCACCAAGCTCAGCGCTGCCTTCCAGGACACGGAGGGAAGCATTGTCGACAAGATGATGGCGGCTGGCTTTGCCTACTACCACTATGCCTTGGAGGAGCAAAGCTTCTTTGAGTGCATGATGGCCACGAGCGGCTTTGACATCCCTGGTGCGCTGGCTGCGGCCGCCGAGGGGCCGGGAGAGGATCCGCGGGTCCAGGCCACGTTCAACTTCTATGACTACATGGAGCAGTACGCACGCTACATTGGGCAGGAGCCTAACCGGCAATTCATGATGCAAAATTGTCTTGCTGGCTGGTCCACGGTGCACGGCTTTACGGTGTTGTGTTTGAGCGGCCACTTGGCATCAGTATCGGAAGAATCGATGGAAAGGATTGCGCAGTCGGTCATCGCTTCTGCTATCCGCGGTTTGGATTTCGAGAACCCCTTAGAAGCACGCCCCGCCGCCCCGCAAAACTAGAAAACTCCCCGCACCAGCGGGGAGTTTCTGTTAGGCGAGTAGTTTACTCTGCGGACTCCTCAGCGGAGTCAGCCTCAGCTGCCTCTTCCTCTGCCTTTGCAGCCTCAGCGGCAGCGGCTTCCTCAGCAGCCTTCTCAGCGGCAGCCTTTGCCTCAGCCTCTTCCTTGGCCTTGCGCTTCTTCTCGGTGATGGCCTCGATAGTCGGACCATTGTTGGCCTCAGCCAGAGCGGCGTTGAAGAGATCCAGCTTGGACGGCTTCGGCTCAGCAACCTTCAGGGTGCCCTCTGCGCCCGGCAGGCCCTTGAACTTCTGCCAGTCACCGGTCACCTTGAGCAGTGCGAGAACCGGCTCGGTCGGCTGCGCGCCGACACCCAGCCAGTACTGAGCGCGCTCGGAATCGATCTGGATCAGGGACGGCTCCTGCTTCGGCTGGTAGATACCGATGTTCTCGATAGCCTTGCCGGAGCGGCGGGTGCGTGCATCAGCAACAATGATGCGGTACTCAGCGTTGCGGATCTTACCCATACGCTGCAGCTTGATCTTAACGGCCATGATTGGCTCCTTTTCTAGTCACCGGGCAGTTCAGACACGCGCCGCTTGGTGGCGCGCCGGTTCAACCCTTGGATTTATCCTGCGCGTGACATGCCGGCCGTCCGTGGGCGGTACCGGCGTTACGCAGAAATGAAGTTTTAGGTGTCCTCCATGCTGCACATGGACAACCCCAATGATTTTAGCGGTACGCACGCAAAATAGGAAATCCCCCCTACCGCTTGCATGGTTAGGCCTTACCCCGCGAAAGGGGTAGCCTGTAATGCGGTTATTTCGCTGCCACACAAACCTCTTTTTATGAATAAACAAGCCCCATCTACATTCCGCTACCGCTACGACCTCGATGGCCTCCGCGGCATCGCGATCGCTTTGGTTGTTTTATACCACGTCTTCGTCGGTCGTGTTTCCGGTGGCGTCGATGTCTTCCTCCTCCTGTCCGGGTACTTCTTCCTGGGCTCGCAGCTGCGCTATGCCGCGCGGCCGAACGCCTCCCTGAACCCGTGGTGGCCCATCTGGCGCACGCTGCGCAGGTTGGCACCTGCCCTCGTGCTCGTCATCGGTGTGAGCTATGTGCTTGTTCGGATATTTACCCCGAAGCTCATGAACACCGAGCTCACCAAGCAGATCACGGCGACAGTCTTTTACTACCAAAACTGGGAGCTAGCACGGCAAAACGCCGACTACGCTGCTGCCTCTGCAACCACGTCGCCGCTGCAGCACATGTGGTCCATGGCGGTCCAGGGGCAGTTCTATCTCATGGGCATCTTTTTTGCCCTGGGCCTGGCCGCTTTTATGCGGTTGCGCCCGAAGAAGTCGGGGCTTAAGGCGCAGCGCTTCCCCTCCGTAAATTCTATCGCCGGCCCGATCCTCCTCGTGATCACCGTCGCCTCTTTTGCCTACGCCTCGCGCGACGGTCTCTACGGGACCCCTGAGAATTACTACTCCACGTGGTCTCGCGCGTGGGAGCTAACCTTGGGCGCGGTCCTCGTCATCTACGGCTCGCGCCTAAAGATGCCGCAACATTTGTCCAACGTCGCCACCGCCCTCGGCCTAGCCGCCCTGGCTGGCACCGGCATGCTCATCTCCGACAGCTTGGCTTTCCCGGGCCCGCTGTCGCTTCTGCCCATCGGCGGCGCGGTGCTCATCATTATTGGTTCCGGTGGTTCCCTCTCGCGGGTGCTGACGGTTCGTCCCTCCCGTTGGCTCGGTGATATCGCCTACCCGCTCTACCTGTGGCACTGGCCGCTCCTCATCATCTCCACCGCCGCCCTCGGCTATGAAACCCCTCCATGGTGGCTCGGAGCCATCATCATCGCGGTGTCGCTGGGCTTGGCGGATGTGACGCACAGATTCGTCGAGAAGCCCCTGCGCCAGCACCGCAAACGCCCGCTTGCCGACGACCTCCCCGTCCACCGCGGCCTCGCCGACCTCCGCACCCGGACTGGTGCCCTCCGCGGCGTCGGTGGAGTTGTCGTCGCGGCGTGCACCGTTGCGCTCGTGGCCGTTCAGCCGCTGTGGCAGCGCAGCCTCCAGGAGGCAAACCAAGAGATTCTTGATCCGCAGCTCTACCCTGGGGCAACGACCTTCGTGGAGAACATCACCCCGCCTGAGAACGTGGAGATTAAGCCAGATCCGATTCTCGCGCGCGGCATCCAGCCACCGGTTGCCGATAACTGGTGCTTCATTCCAGAGCAGGAGCCGTCGGACTATTTCATCGAGACGCAAAAGGACGGCGTAACGCCGTGTGTCTTCGGCGACGTCAACTCCGACGTTGAGGTCTACTTGGTGGGCGGTTCGCACGCGGAGCAGTATTCCTCAGCCCTGGATCACTTGGGCCGCGAGATGGGATTCAAGCTGGTGCCGCTCACCCGCGTGGGTTGCCCCATCGAGTTGGGCGATGAGCTCAGCGTCAAGCCATCCTGCGCCGAGTGGAGCAAGGAAGTGGTCAAGCGCATCATCGACGCGGACCCAGCCCTCGTGGTGTCGAATTCGACGCGCCCCGGGCAGGCCTTGGGCCACGGCCCGGACGCCGTCCCGCCGGGATATCAGGCTTTCTGGGACGAGCTGGCCAAGCACGATATTCCTTTCCTCGGCTTCCGCGATAACCCGTGGGGATTCGACGAGCACGGCAATGGCCGCCAGTTTGATGAGTGTTACGTGGCCACCCAGGATTCCCTCGGGTGCGGTATGCGTTTCGAGGAGGTTTATGCGCCCTACGATCCGGGCGCAGAGGTCCTCTCCCAGTACAAGAACATGCTGGCCGTAGACACCTCGAAGTGGTTCTGCGATGCCAACGGCGATTGCCCGGTCATCATCGGCAATATCATGGTGTATCGCGATATGCACCACTTCACCACGGCATTCGCGGATTCGGCCATCCCGCTCATCCGTGAAGCGATCACCCCGTTCCTCAATGGCGAGACCGTCCAACAGCAGCCCCCGGAAACCGCCACGTCTACCTCCACGACGAAGGCGGGCCCAGCACCGTCCACCCCGGCGGCGCCGACTCCCGCCAACCCGGTCCCCTACCCTGCCTTCCCTGCGGGCGAGGCCATCTAGTAGCCGCCGCTAGCGCAGGGCTTCGGGCACGTAGGCGCAGGTGGGGTCCGACGCGAGCGGGTCGCCCGTCATGGCAAAAGCCGTGGACCGCGAGCCGCCACACACAGAAGCAAACTCACACACGGAGCACTTGCCGCTCCACGCATTGGGATCCCTAAGCTTCTTAAACACTGGCGAGTTGGCGTAGATGTCCGGCAGTAGGTGACTCTTGACGTTGCCGCAGTGCAGCGGCAGGAAGCCGTTTGGGTAGACGTCCCCCACGTGGTCGATGAAGACGAAGCCGGAACCCGCGTTGATGGCCATCGGCGGCCGCGGGCGGCGCGTATGGGGATCGGGGCCCAAAATCCGCTCGGTCTCCGCGGTAAGGAAGCGGTACAGTTCGCCGCCCTCGTACTTCTCTCCCCGCTGGGCTTGCAGGACGATGCGCCGATATTGCGGCCCCTCCGTGGTCTTAATGGCAATCCGCGTGGACACGCTGTGCAGCCACTGCATCGCGTCCTCGCGCTCCTGCGGGGTCAGCGCCTCCAAGCCCGTACCGCGGCCGGTGAGTACGAGGAAGAACACGCTCCAGAGCTTGGCACCCATCTCGATAACCCGCGCCAACAGCTGCGGGGCCTCATGGACGTTGTTCTTCGTGATGGTGGAGTTGATTTGGAGGCGGAAGCCCACGTCGGTGACCACGCTGGCCATCTCAATCGTGCGGTCGAAGATGCCGGAGAAGCCGCGGAAGTAGTCGTGGGTTGCAGCGCTCGCGCCGTCGAGAGACAGCGACAGCGCGGACCCTCCCGCCGCGCGCAGGCCCTCGAGGCGCTCGCGCGTCAAACGGGGCGTGACCGACGGCGAAAGCGACACGTTGAGTCCCAGGGACGTGCCGTAGGCGGTGAGCTCTTCCAGGTCGCCGCGCTCAAACGGATCCCCTCCCGTGAGCACCACGAGCGGGCGTGGCTTGTCGTAGCTGGCCAGGGAATCCAGCAGTGCCTTGCCTTCGGCGGTAGTGAGCTGGCCCGGTGCGGGGTCGTGCTGGGCGTCGGCCCGGCAGTGCTGGCACACCAGCTGGCAGGCACGGGTGACCTCCCAGATGGCGATGAACGGTTTGGTAGTGATGTCGTGGCGCATCTGGCGCACCACAGGGCTGGCCTTCACAGTGAGGACCTTTCCACGCGAGAACAGTTTTATCCAACTTTAGTCGGACATATTGTCGCGTGGGTAATCTCCTACTTCTTCTTGCCTTGGCCAAAGTCCAGGTTGTTGAGGTCGATATTCTCCATGCCCTTCGGCATCTTGATATCGCCTAGCCCGGGCATGCCGCCGCCGAGCTGCTCCTGCATCTTCTGCAGCTCCTGCATCGACGGCATACCGCCGCCCATGCCTGGCATTCCGCCGCCACCACGACGCTTCGGCGGCTTGCGCTTGCCGTTCTTGCCCTTGCGGCCCTTCGGCTTCTTCTTAGTAGCCGAGCGCCCGCCGCCCATGCCCGGCATGCCGAAGCGGCCGGCCATCTGGGACATCATCTTCTTGGCTTCGGTAAAACGCTCAATGAGCTGGTTGACGTCAGAGACAGCTACACCAGAGCCCAGCGCAATACGCTTGCGGCGCGAAGCGTTGAGAATCTTCGGGTTCTCGCGCTCCTCCGGGGTCATACCGCGGATGATGGCCTGGATGCGGTCGAGCTGCTTCTCGTCGACCATGTCGGCGATCTGGTTCATCTTGTTACCGCCCGGCATCATCTTGAGCAGGTTGCCCATCGGCCCCAGGTTGCGGACCATGAGCATCATGTCCAAGAAGTCATTGAGCGTCATCTCGCCGGAGCCCATCTTCTTGGCGGCTTCCTCCGCCTTGGACTGATCCAGCTTGGACTCCGCCTGCTCGATAAGCGTCAGCAGGTCACCCATGCCCAGGATGCGCGAGGACATGCGCTCCGGGTGGAAGACGTCGAAGTCATCGAGCTTCTCACCGGTGGAGGCGAACATGATGGGCTTGCCCGTGACCTCACGGATGGACAGGGCCGCACCACCGCGGGCGTCGCCGTCCAGCTTGGTCAGAACGACGCCGGTGAAGTCGACGCCGTCGCGGAAGGCCTCGGCGGTCTGCACGGCATCCTGGCCGATCATGGAGTCGATGACGAAGAGGACTTCGTCCGGGTTGACGGCGTCGCGGATATTGCGAGCCTGCGTCATCAGGGTTTCATCGATGCCGAGGCGGCCGGCGGTATCGATGATGACGATATCGTGCTGCGTGCGCTTGGCTTCCTCAATTCCGCGCTTGGCGACGTCCACCGGATCCCCGTGCGAGGTACCCATCTCATGCTCGTGAGAATCCAGGGAGGTACCCGGATCCGGAGCGTAGACATCGACCCCGGCGCGCTCGCCGACGATCTGCAGCTGCTGCACCGCACCCGGGCGCTGAAGGTCACAAGCCACCAACATCGGGGTGTGCCCCTTGGAAGCCAGGTGCTTGGATAGCTTGCCCGCCAAGGTGGTCTTACCAGCACCTTGGAGACCGGCGAGCATGATGACCGTCGGCGGATTCTTGGCTAGGTTCAGGCGGCGGGTCTCGCCGCCGAGGATCTCGATGAGTTCCTCGTTGACGATCTTGACCACTTGCTGCGCAGGGTTGAGTGCCTCGGAGACCTCGGCGCCTGCCGCGCGCTCCTTGATGCGCTTGATGAAGCCGCGCACGACGTTGAGCGAGACGTCCGCCTCCAGCAACGCAAGGCGGATTTCGCGCGCTGTGGCGTTGATGTCCGCCTCGGTCAGCTTGCCCTTGCCGCGCAGGCCGGACAGGGCTGATTGCAAGCGGTCAGACAAAGACTCAAACACGTTAGAGTGCTCCCTCAACTATCGTGGATAAATTTATAACTTCCCCAGCTTAGCCGTTGACCAGTGCTTGGGTCACATTCCGGACGAGGGTGGCACGGGGGACGTCGCCAAGCGGCACGGCGTGAAGCACCATCGTGGCGCCCGGTGTGGTGGTGGATAGCCACTCGCACTCCGGAAGCAGCGCGAGCACGTGTCCGAGGGTACCCGGGTAGTCATCGATTCTGAGCTCGAAGACGCCCCTGGTCCACATGGCGGTCGCAGGCCCCGGTACGAAATCGGGCAGCACGGTATAGGTTCCGGACTTATAAGACTGCACCAAGCGCTCCTCCACCGTCGTGAGATCGATGGCGCCGTGGAGCGCACGGATGTCGAACTCGCCGGCGTAGCCCTCCTCCGTGCGCACCAAGCGCGAGGACAGGATGTTCCACCCCAAGGCAGCGATAAGCGCTAGTGGACGCACAGCCTCCCGCTGGTAGCTGCCGCGCCACAGGACGGTGAAGCTATCATCCTCCGGGTTGTGGCGCAGGCCGATGTCGCGGTCAACGGCCACCAGCGGCCGCACCGGACTCAGGGCCTCCAGCTGCGCAAAAGCGCGGGCGCTGACCGCCTCGATTCCATTCTCGAGCCTGCGGTTCCACACGCCTGGGCCGGTGGATTCGGCATCGGTGCGGGCGAGCACGACGAGGAGCGCCAGGGTCAGGTAGTCATAACGCACGGCTTCGAGAAGCTCATCGCGGGCTTCGTCGGAGTAAGGGTCCGTGCGGGAGACGATGCGCGCCAGAGTCGTGTGCTCTGCCACCACGGTTTGCACGCGGGAGCGATCCGCCAGGTCGAGGCCCAGCTTGGCGGCAGCGCACGCCACCATCTCAGCTCCCACGAGTTCGTGCGGGCGGCCGTAACCTTTGCCAATGTCGTGGTAGAGCCCCACCAAGAGCAGTAGATCGGGCCTCGCTACGGACGTGCGAGCTTCAGCGCACCGAGCGACGGTAAGGATGGAGTGATAGTCCACGGTATGAGAGTGCGTGCGCTCCCGCGGCAACAAGCCGCGGATGTGCTCCCACTCCGGAACGACTCGCTCCCACAAACCATGGGCGTCCATCTCTTGGATAAGGCGCGGGGTATTGAGCGGTGAGGACAACAGGCTGAAGAAGGCATCCGTTGCTCCTGCGGGCCAGCGCTGCGGCAGGTCTGGCAGCTCGCGTAGTTGTTCCCAAACGTGGGCGGGCACGCTCCTGCCCGAGCGTGCTGCTGCGGCGGCGACGCGCAGGAGCAGCCAGGGCTCGTCTAGGTCTGCGGTGCGGGCGAGCCTGATTTCGCCGCCTACATCCACGACACCGATGTCGAGGGGTTTGCGAGTGCGGTTGTGGCTGCGCTTGGCCACCACTCCCCTAGCCGTCGCGAGCGCCCTCTCGACGGCCCTATCCACCGCCGCGGCGGCGGTGACGACGGCCGCTGATAATTCATAACGGTCGGCAAAGCCCATCTCGTGTGCGATCTCCGCGGCGAATTCTGGGTCGAGGATGTCGCGGTGGCGGCGGGCGGTGACGTGGAGGAGCGTGCGGACGTCGAGAAGCAGGGCCTGCTCCTCCTCGAGCGCTGGGGCGTCCGCGAGGTTTCCTAAGGCGAGGGCCCGGAGGAATTGGATATCGCGCAGACCGCCGCGCCCATTCTTAATATCCGGGTGGGTCATCGTGGCCAAGGTGCCGGAGCGACGCCAGCGCGTAATGGCGAGGTCGACGAAAGCATCGAAGTTACTCTGCAACAGGCGGCGCCACGAGGCATAGACCTGGGCGCGGGTGGAATCCACCAGCTGCTTGTCTCCGGCGACGAAGGCCAGATCGAGTTGCGCGAAGCCGGCGGCGGGATCGGAACCGGCGATGGCGCCGAATTCGCTCGGGGTGCGCACCGCATAATCGAGCCGGTACTTGGCGTCCCAGATGGGGTACCAGATTTCGGAGACGACGTCCTCGGGAAGCTCGGTGTCATCCGGGTGGAGGAGAATCAGGTCGAGATCCGAAAAAGGGGTCATCGCCCGCCGGGCAAAAGAACCCGTGGCGGCAAGCGCACAGCCGGGCGGAAGCTGCAGGGACTGTGTGAGGCGCAGCGCCGAAGCGTAGGCGTCCTCACGCAGTTGGGCGGCCGTAGACACCTTTTAGAGAGCGGCCTCGCCGCGTTCACCGGTGCGTACGCGGATGACGTCCTCGACGTGCGTGATCCAAATCTTGCCGTCACCGATCTTGCCGGTGTAGGCGGCGTCGACGATAGCGGAGAGGATGTCCTCCACCTGCTCGTCGGCCGTCACCACCTCAAGCTTGACCTTGGGTACGAAATCGGTGGCGTACTCGGCGCCGCGGTAGACCTCGCTGTGGCCGCGCTGCTGACCAAAACCCTGGGTCTCGGTCACGGTCAGGCCGTGCACGTCGTGCTGTTCGAGGGCTTCACGGATGTCCGGCAGCGTGAACGGTTTGACGATGGCAGTGATGAGCTTCATCTGTTACTCCTTAGCTCCGGCGGTGTCGACCCGCGGCTGGACGGTAGGTGCAGGGTTAATCCTAGCGTCGTGGGTGTGGCGACGGTGAGACGCCACGGACTCACGGAAGTCATAGGCGGACTCGCGGTGCTCGCTCAGGTCGATACCCTGTGCTTCATCCTCGATTCGCCAGCCCATGGTGGCGCGGATGAGGAGCGCCGCAAGCAGGGTGACGAGCCCCGACACCAGCATCGCCACAACCGCAATCAGCGTTTGAACGACGAGCAGCTTGAGCCCTTCAGTGAAGTGACCGGTGAGGATGCCGTTATCCGTAGCGAAGAAGGCTAGGCCAATCGTGCCCCACAGTCCTGCGCACAGGTGCACCCCGACGACGTCCAGGGAATCATCAAAGCCCCAGCGGTACTTCAGGCTGATGCACAGGCAGGCGATAATCCCGCCGAGGAAGCCGAGGGCGATGGAACCGAGCGGATTCAGTGCTCCTGCCGCCGGGGTGATGGCGACGAGGCCTGCGATAGCTCCGGATGCAGCGCCGAGTGAAGTGGCGGCACGGTCACGGATTCGCTCCACCAACATCCAGCCGAGCATCGCGGCGGCCGCAGCAACGGTGGTATTCAACCACGCCACACCTGCAAGGCCATCCGCAGCGAAGGCAGAACCGCCATTGAAACCGAACCAGCCGAACCACAGCAACGCGGCGCCGAGCATCACCATCGGGAGGTTGTGCGGCCTATCGACGTGCTTCGGGAAGCCCGCGCGCGGGCCCACGACGATGGCCAGAACTAGGGCAGCTGCGCCGGCAGAAATGTGCACGACGGTACCGCCCGCGAAGTCGATGGGAGCGATGAGCGCCTCACCTTTCGAGACACCGAAGAGCCACGCCGCGAGCGAGCGCGGGGCGTGGGAGAGAATTCCCCCGCCCCACACCATGTGGGCGAGCGGGAAGTAGGCGAAGGTTACCCAGATACCCACGAAGGTTAACCAGGCCGAAAACTTCACGCGGCCGGCGATGGCACCGGAGATAATAGCCGTCGAAATAATGGCGAAGGTGGCTTGGAAGCCGATATCGATGACGGCGGGGTAACCAGAACTACCAAGGAGATACTCGTTGGAAGGTCCTGCAATCTGGCCACGCAAGCCCCACGCTTCAAACGGGTTGCCCACGATACCTGCAAAAGAGCTTCCCGCATAGGACATGGACCAGCCCCACAAGACATAGAGCACAGGCACAAGCGCGAGCGCGCCGAAGGACATCATCATCATGTTAAGGACATGGCGATTGCCCGCCATGCCGCCATAAAACAACGCCAATCCGGGGGTCATGAGCAACACCAATGATGCGCTGATCAGCATCCACGCTGCATCACCGGAAGAGAATGCATCAGGAGTCATACTTCAACTAACCCCTTTTCTATAGATTGATAGGTACAATTCCCAAAATATCTTTAGCTCTATAGTTTTGGGAAGAAGGATGAGTCCTAGATCACATTTGGGATCCAAAAAACGGCGAAGGCAATGTTGCCCTCGCCGCTCAGTTAAACGAGCTCCCTAGATTTCCTCCTCGGAAGCTTCCACGGTCTGTGCTTGCTGGCGCATACGTTTGGCGTACTTCACGTCGGTGACGGTCACGCCGTAGATGGAACGGCCCATGTAAAAAGAGCCCACCGAACCGATGATCCACACGCCGAAACAAGCAATGAGGACACGGACCAGCGACCACAGCGAGAACCCGTTCTCGGCAAAGTCAACGACCAGCTTCGCCACGAGCAGAAGAGGAACGGCCAACCCGACCGTCGGCCCCAGTAGGTTGACTCGGGTCAGAGCATCGGGCGCGCGCCACAAAGCGATGGCCGTCGCGATAACCAGGACCGTGGCCACAACCAGCAGAACCGAAGCAATAATCTCCGCGATAGTCATGGTTTTACCTCCTGCCCTTCGAGATGATGCGGGCCATCGACAACGTCGGCAGCACGCCCGCCGCGATGCCCGCGAGCATTGCGATGTCGTAGACGATGGACGCGTGGTTGGTCATGGCCCATGCAAAGTACATGCACATCATGCCGTAGAAGACCATGTCACTCATCACGGTGCGGGTGAGCTCATCGCGGGAGCGCAACGCCAGCACCAACGCCGAGCACACCGATGCGCCAATGAGGAACACACAGACAAAGACAACCCATTGAAAGGCGCTCATCGAGGAAAAATCAATCACTTCTTATCATCCTTTCGGGCGTCCTTGCCCGGCACGACCTGACGCAGCGGCCACACGGAATACTTCTCCACGTCGTTCGCTGCCAACGGGGTATCGTCCGCCTTCGCGATATCGGGGGCGCGCATATGACGTCCCAGCGTATCCAGCGGATACTCGTAGAACGTCGGGGCGAGCTCCTCCGTCGGACCCTGGCCAGGCACGCCATAATCGATGCCCTTCACTCGTGGCGCGAGGCGCTCCTCCATGTCCGCGAGGTCCGCCATGACACTGGCCGGGTCATCCCCCATCACGGCTTGGACCAGCACGATGCGCGGAAGGCCTTCGGCAACTGGCTCGCGCAAGCCCAACGACAAGGTGCCCGGCGTTGCGGTAATGGACGAGGTGAACCAGAAGATCTCCCAGGCGCTCGTCACACGCAAGGGGTACCGAAGCACCACTGGGCGATAGTTGTTATGCGGCTTGAAGGATTCCATGGCGAGCGAAAAGCCCGCGACGAAGATCTCCTTAATGAGCCACAGCGCGTAGACAACGGCATGCACAGCACTCTTCATTTAACGGCCCTCCTGAAGGGAGTCGATATCGGGTAGGGCTACGGGGTCGTCGCCAAGCACTGCGTGTGCGTAGGCCTCCGTGTCCAACAAATCCTCCGATGCCTCCATGGTGACACTAATGACCGGCCCGGACAGGATGAACATGGTCAGCGAGCCCAAGATCAACGCCGCCGAGGGAGCCATCAGCTTCTTGCGAATCACAAGTTCATCGGGCACCTTCTCCTTGGGCAGGTCCTTGCCCCAGAAGACGCGGCGCCACACGCGCAACATGGCCAGGAACGCTGCGAAGGAGGCGATGATAATCACCGCGATAACGGTCCAGGCCCATCCCCCGCCGGTACGGGCGATTTCCGCGACGATGAGGACCTTGCCCCACATACCGGAGAAAGGCGGGAAGCCCACGACGGAGAAGGCACCGGCGGCGAAGATCCACGCGATAATCGGATCACGGCGCGCCAAGCCAGAAAGCTTGTTGAGCCTGCCCGTACCGTACGTCTCCTCGATGGCACCGGAGGCCAGGATGAGGGAGCCCACCGTGAGCATGTGGTGAATCGTGTAGAGAATACCGGCAGCCAACGCGCGCTGCGCATCGTGGGTAGTGAAGGCCATCATCACGAGGATGAAGGGCATACCGTTGAGCATCTGGTATCCCAGCACGCGGCGGATGGAGTTTTCAGCCAAGCCGCCGAAAGCACCAACCAGCATGGAGATGATCATGATGACGATGATGAGTGTCCCCCACCGCTGGTCCATATCAAAGAGCTGCACCCACAGGCGGTAGAGCATGTACACCGCGACCTTGGTATGCAGGCCAGAGAACAGGCCCATGACGGCAGCCGACGTGCCCGGGTAGGTGCGCGGCAGCCACGACTGCACGGGGAATACGCCGGCCTTCGCGGCGATGGCGATAACGATGATGCCGGAGGCCACCGTCACCGGACCGTTGCCGGCGGCAGCGCCCGTCAGCGCCGCCAAGTTGACCACGCCCGTAACCGAATAGATGTAGCCCACGCCCACCACAAGCAGCGTGGAGGCGAACAGATTGACCAGCACGAAAGCGCGTCCTGCGGCTAGACGCGACCACGTGCCCGACATCGTGATGAGGCCATAGGACGGCAGCAACATAACCTCAATGAACACGAAGAAGTTGAAGAGGTCAGCGGTGAGCAGGGCGCCGCACACGCCGGTGATCAGAATAAGAGTCAGCGACGGGTAATAACGCGACTTGGTCTCACCACCAACGATTGCGAACCAGTTGGCGCCGAAAGCCACGATCATCGTCGTGATGAGCATGAGAGCCGAGAAGGTGTCGGCAGCAAAGGCGATACCCGCGTTGCCCACGTAATTGCCCACCGTGTGCGCCACCACGCCGTTGTTCATGGTGTAGAGCAGCAGCGCGAAGGAGGCGAAGATGCCTACGCCTGGGACGATGAGCATGATGGCATCGCGCACACGGTGCCACGGCGCGAGCAGCGCCAGCGCCGCCGATACCAGTGGAACCGCTGGGAAGAGCGGAAGAAGAGCGCTTACAGTGTCATACATTTACTTCTCCCCCTCGTGGTCAAGTTCCTTCAAACGGTCCATCTTGTTGGCCGAACGCTGCAGAATCTCCCGGTTTTGGGTATCGCGGCCCAGCGTGGAGAAGGCGTGGTCAATGGTGTTGTCATCCACCGGCTCGACAACATCCGTGTCATCGTTGGCGCCCATCGCCGCCATGGTCAACAGAATCGTGGAGGTGGCCATGGAGATCACCACGGCGGTCAGAACGAATGCCTGCGGCAGCGGGTCCGCCATCTGGTCCGCCGGTACCTGCGACGGGAAGGACTCTCCGCGGTAGGAGTACACGCCGGTAGCCAAGAGCATGAGGTTGGCGCCGTGGCCAAAGGCCATCATGCCCAACACGATGTGGACCAAGCCGCGCTGCTGGATGAGGTAGACAGCGCTACCGATGAGCAGTGCAATAGTCAGTGCGAGGATCATGAATTCTTCTCCTCTGTAGCCGGAGTGTGGTGGGGCGAAGACGCGCGGTGGCGCGCCTCGGATTCATTGAGCAAGGCCAGTGGATCCGAGGATGGGTTGATGGATTCAGGGTACGGATCATCGATGTCCTCCATCACCACGCGCGGCGTATTCGGCAGCGCCGAATCATCGTCGTGGACCCACGGCAGGAAGTCCCGCTCAGTACCCGGGCGCAAGTAGCCACCCAAGGCGTTGATGGCCATGGTGAGCATGCCCAGGACCGCCAGGTAGATACCCAGGTCAAAGATGAGCGACGTGGTCCAGTGCTGCCCCAGGGCGTGGCCGTGGATGGCAGTCAAGAAACCACCGGAGCCGTGCGAAGTCGGAATGTAGCCGATGAATCCAGCCGTCAGTGCAACGATGATGCCCACGCCGGTGAGGTGAATTGGGGTCATGCGGCCGAAGACGATCTCATCGGTGCCGCGAGAGAGATACGTCAGACCGATGGCCGCGCCCATAATGAGAGCAGCCGGGAAGCCACCGCCTGAAGCCTGGTGGCCGCGGTAGAACACGATAAAGGACATGACCACCAGAATCGGGATAGCGATGGCAATTCCCTTCCGCAGCGGAACCGAGTTGAGCTGCGACTGGCCGAACGGTGCCGGGCGCGTACCGGAGGTGAACGGGAAGCGCGGCAGCGTCGACGTGACCGCGGCAATCACCACGGCGGCCATGCCAAGCACCGACAGCTCACCCAGGGTATCGAGTGCACGGAACTCCACGATGATGGTGGCCACGACGTTATCTCCGCCAGTGATGTCCGGGGCGTTATTGAGGTACCACATGGACAAGTCGGAGCGCTCGTGGCGGCCCATCAGCGCCCACACACCAAGGAATGCGGTGATACCCGCGAGCACCGCCACCACGATGGAGCCAACCTTGCGGTTGGTGTTCTGTACCGGGTGGAATTTCTCCGGCAGGTAGCGCAGGACCATCATCATGACGATGACGGACAGCGCCTCCACCGTGAACTGAGTCAAGGCAACGTCCGGTGCACCCAGCAGGAACATCTGCAAGGTCACGCCGGTACCCGCGGTACCAATCATGACCGCGCCCGTAAGACGGTTGCGGGTACGAACCAAACCAAACATCGACAGCGTCACGATGCCCAGCGGCAGCAGATCCCACGGGTTGTCCAGGCCATCCACGCGCGGGTTCAAGGCCACGCCGTCGACACCCGTCGACACCAGAGTGGAGCCCGCAAGAATGATGACGAGGAGGACAATCGGCAGGATGAGCTTCGACGGGTTGTGGGTATCCGACATGCGGCCGACGAAGCGGCCGAAGGCTGCGCACACGTCCTGAATCCACTTCAGGATTTGGTTACCAGTGCGCGGCAGGAGCTGGCGCTCCTCCATCGCCGTCCACAGCGGCGTACGGAAGAACAAACCGACAACGCTAGCGATGAGCACCACGACGGAAATAAGCAGCGGGACGTTGAGACCGTGCCACAGAGCAAGGTGAGAATGCCCCTCCATGCCGATGGCCGCCACGACGTCATCAAGCGGCCCATCGAGCGCGCCCATGACGAAGATGATCGGCACCGACATCACACCGGGAAGAGCCGCGGGCAGCCACAACCGCACCGGCGCCTCATGGACCTTAGACATATCGCGCGGGCCGTCGAAGAAAGCACCAAAGACGATCTTGGCGGAGTAGGTAAACGTGAAGAACGCACCCACACCCGCAACGATGAGCAAGAGCACCTGTCCGGCCGATCCGATGGGCGCGTCCTCGAAAGCGGTCAGCATGCCTTCCTTCGACACGAAACCGAAGAGCGGCGGGACCGCAGCCATGGAGGCAGCGCCGATGAGCATGGAGCCAAAGGTCCACGGCATCTTGTTCCACAGCACGCCGAGGCGGCGGATGTCACGTGAACCAGCCTCATGGTCAATCACGCCGATGAGCATGAAGATGGAGGACTTAAACAGCGCGTGTGCCAGCGTGTGCACGAGGGCCGCCGCGATGGCGAAGGGCGTGCCAACACCAATCGTGGCCACGATCCAACCCAGGTGGGACACGGTGGAATACGCGGTCAGCTTCTTCAGGTCCGTCTTCTGCACGGCGAAGACCGCCGACATGACGGCGGTACCCATGCCGACCACGATGAGCAGCCAGTTCCACGCCGCAACATCATGGAAGATAGTAGAGAAACGAATCAACAGGTAAACGCCGGCCTTGACCACGGCCGCCGCGTGCAGGAAGGCCGAGACCGGCGTGGCAGCCGCCATAGCCTCCGGCAACCAGAAGTGGAAGGGGAACTGCGCGGACTTGGTGAATGCCGAGGCCGCGATGAGAATGGCAACCCCCGTGGTCAGGCCTGGGCGCTCGGCCCACACATCGGAGGCGAGGATGTCTTCCAGGTTCGTCGTCCCCGCAGCCGTCGCGGCAATCGCCACACCTGTCAACAAGGTGAGGCCGCCGATGAAGGTCAGGATGAGAGTCCGCTGCGAACCGGCCTCACCGGACTTGCCGCTGCGCGCGATCAACATGAACGACGCCAGCGATACCAGCTCCCACGCCAGGAAGAGCACGACGACGTCATTAGCCAGCACGAGCAAGAGGATCGACAGCGTAAACGCGGTCATCAGCACATAAAAGCTGACGTTGCCTTTCCCCTTGGGCAGGTAGGCAGCGGAATAGGTAAAAACCACCGCGCCGATGACGAGAGCCAACATCGCAAAGAAAACGCCCAGCGCATCGCCGCGGAAGGCGAGGTTCACATCGACGCCCGGCGCGATAACGTCACGCACCCACGTCACGGAATAGGACAGTTCTTCGCCACGGGCCAGTGCCGGAAATTCTTTAGCCAACAGTGCCGCGGCGATAATAAAAATGCCGGCTAGCGGGTAGCCGGCTGCGCGATCAGCAACCTTGACGGTTACCGGTGCTAGCGCCACTGCGACAGCTGCGAGGAGGACGACATACAAGAGTGTCACGAAAGAGTAGCCTCACGAACCGTTGTTAGGGCTGAAAACTCAGCCTCACATAGACAGGACTGTCCTAGACTACCATTGTGACCTCCCCCAAAGCACATCTTTAATGGGACGGAGACGACGAAAGCGCCTCACAATGGAGGCGCTGCGTCTCGAAAGAACTTAGGTATAGCCCAGGGATCTATAAGGTCTTACTTCTCCCCTAGCAAGGCATCGACGAATCCCTCAACCTCGAACGGCGCGAGGTCATCGGCTCCTTCGCCAAGGCCCACGAGCTTGACCGGCACACCCAGTTCTTCCTGAACCTGGAAGACAATGCCGCCCTTTGCCGTGCCATCGAGCTTGGTCAGGACAACACCGGTGATGTCGACAACGTCGCGGAAGATGCGCGCCTGCGTCAGGCCGTTCTGCCCCACCGTCGCGTCCAGGACGAGCAGGACCTCGTCGACCTCGGTCTTCTTCTCCACCACGCGCTTGACCTTTCCCAGCTGGTCCATGAGGTCAACGGAGGTGTGCAGACGCCCAGCGGTATCGATGAGAACCACGTCCACGCCCTGGTCCACACCAGCGGCGACGGCATCGAAGGCCACGGAGGCCGGGTCCGCGCCTTCCTTGCCACGCACCGTCGATGCGCCTACGCGGCGGCCCCAGGTCTCGAGCTGATCAGCTGCCGCCGCACGGAAGGTATCCGCCGCGCCGAGCAAAACGTTGTGGCCCATCGCCACGAGCACGCGCGCGAGCTTGCCCGTCGTGGTGGTCTTGCCGGTGCCGTTGACGCCAACGACCATGATGACTGCGGGCTTGCCATCGTTCGGCATGGCCTTGATGGAGCGGTCCATCTCCGGATGGCCAACCTCGATGAGGGCCTCGCGCAGCATGGCGCGTGCTTCCGCCTCGGAGCTCACGCCGCGTTCAGCGATCTTCTCGCGCAGGGAGTCGGTGACTTTCATCGTGGACTTGGTGCCCAGATCAGCCATGATGAGGGTGTCTTCGATTTCCTCCCAGGCATCATCATCCAGATCACCAGCGGAGAGAATGCCCATGAGGCCTTGGCCGATGGCGTTCTGCGAGCGGGACAGGCGTCCACGCAGCTTGCCCAAGCGGCCGGCGGCCGGTGCGATGTCCTCCTGCGGCTGGGCTGCCGGGGCCTCAACGACCTCGGCGTCCTCGGAAACTTCCAGCTCCTCGGGCTCAGCCTCGAGTGCCGCGCTTGCCGACGCCGCCTGCGCCCCCGCCGCCGCAGCAGCCTCCTCTGCTTCAGCTTCCTCCGCTGCAGCTTCCTCTGGCTCGGGCTGCGCTTCTGACTCAGGCTGTGCTTCTATCTCTTGCGCTGCCTCTTCTTCGGCCTCAGACTGAGCAGAAGGCTCCTCCTCAGCCGGAGCCTCAGGTTCTTCCGGAGTCTCCTCTTCTACCTTCGGGGCTTCAACTACCGGCTCCGGTTCAGCAGTCTCCGGTTCGGTGGCCGGGACAGCTTCCTCTGTGTCCTCTTCGTCCTTCTCAACGGCAGCGGCGCCGGAAGCAGCAGTACCAGCGGCAGCAACGCCCGCAGCTCCTGCAGCGGCTAGACCAGCGGAAGAATCTTTCTCTTCTTCTTCCTTTGCCGGCTCCTTCTGTGCAGCCGGTTCCGGCGCGCTCACCGGCTTCGCGTCTGCAACAGGTTCCGGCTTGGTTTCTGCCTTAGGCGTCGGTTCCGCCGCAGGCTTCGCTGCCTTCGGTGTCTCCTCTTCACCCTTGAGCTGAGCGTTCGCTAACTCGGTGGCATCACGCTGTTCAGACTTCTTCTCCGCTTGCGGCTGAGCTTTGGGCTCAGCCGGTGCGGGCTTCTCAGTCTTAGCCGCAGGCACGGGTTCCTTGGTAGCGCCGCCGCCGGCCGGGGCAAAGTTAAAACCAGACTTGGCTTGATAATTGCCGGACTTCTGCTGCTGGGTCAGCTTCTTCGGCTCCTCCGCGGGCTTTTCAAAGGAGACCTTCTTCGACTCGCCGCGCTTCTTGCCCAGGACGATGAACAAGACCACCAGCAGAATCAGGACGATGACTGCTATCGCAATCCACAGAAAAGTAGTATTCATGCCCTCCATAGTGCCAGGGTTGTTCACGCCCGGCACGATGAGGAGGGCGAAAGCCTCGGACTGGCGCCGCGCCGTTAGCGCGGAGCGTCCACACCAAGGCGCGTGGCGTCCTCCGCCGCCTGAGCCGTGCCCGGCGCCTCACCCGCACGGGTCATGCGCTGTGAAATCACGCGCGTGACACCATCACCGCGCATCGTCACGCCGTAAAGGACGTTGGCCACGTCCATCGTTGGCTTCTGGTGAGTGATGACGATGAGCTGAGAATCCTTGCGCAGCTCCTCGAAGAGGGCGATGAGGCGGCGCAGGTTGACGTCGTCCAGCGCAGCCTCCACCTCATCCATGACGTAGAACGGTGAGGGGCGCGCGCGGAAAATAGCCACGAGCATCGCCAGCGCGGTCAGTGACTTCTCGCCGCCCGACAGCAGCGTCAGGCGCTTGACTTTCTTGCCCGGCGGGCGGGCCTCCACCTCGATGCCGGTGGCCAGCATGTCATCCGGCTCAGTAAGGATGAGCCGGCCCTCGCCGCCGGGGAAAAGCGTTTGGAAGACCTTGGGGAACTCCGCCTCCACGTCGTGCCAGGCATCCGTGAACAGCTGCAAGATCTGCGCGTCGACGTCCTCAATGACTCCGGCCAAATCCTTGCGCGCCTGAATCACGTCATCGAGCTGCGTGGACAGGAAGCTATAGCGCTCCTCCAGCGCCTTGTACTCCTCCAAGGCCAGCGGGTTGACCTTGCCCAAGGAGTTGAGGTCCTTCTCGGCCTGCTTCAACCGCTTGGTCTCGGCGGAGCGATCGAAATCCTCGCCCGGCGTGTAGTCCTTGAGCAAATCCGGGATAGCAATGCCCAGCTGCTCCACGATCTTGCCCTCGGCCTCATCCACGCGCACCTGTGCCTGGCTGCGGGCAATCTCCGAGTTGTGCGCGGAATCGGTCAGGCGATCAAGCTGCTGACGGGTCGCGGAGACCGCCTGCTTCGCCGACTGCGCACGCCCCTGCAGCACGCCGCGCTGGGTCACTAGCTCATCGCGTTCCTCAGCGGCGCGCTCGAGTGCCTGCGTAGTGCGGGCGGCTAGGTCCTGGGCATGCTTGTCGACGGCCCCCGCCAACCGCGCCTGCGCCTGCCGGCGGGCCATCGCCTGATCGTGGCGTGCCTTGGCCTGGCGCTCATGTTGGGCTTGGCGCCGCAGGGCCTCTCCCTTGCCAGCTGCCTGGCCTACTTTTTCCTCCGCGCTGCGGGCCGCCAGTTGAGCCTCTACCTCCATGGCCTTGACCTGTTCAAGGGCGGCCGAGGCTGCATCGCGTTCCACCGAGGAAGGTTCATCCGCTTGCTCATCGGCGTCCACGCGCGACAAGCGGTCACGAGCCTCCGCCAGTTCTTCGCGCAGGCGGGCCAACTGCACCTCGATGTCCGTGGCGCGAGCGGCAGCCTTTTCGTGCTCCGCCTTGTTCGCCTCATACTGCTTGAGCAAGCGCTGGTGGTCGCGCTTCCACGCCTCGAGCTCGTGATCATGCTCGCGCAGCGCGGCCTTAGCGCTCGCCGCGCCTACCCGGGCATCATCGGCGGCTAGCTTCGCACCTTCCAGCGTGCCTGATAGCTCCTCCAGCTCGTGGGTGGCGGTTTCCAACTGTTGCTCGGCTTCTGCAATCTGGCCGCTCACCTCGACCGTGGAGACGGCACCAGTTCCGGCCTCGACCCAGCCTTCACCAACTAGCAAGCCCTCGGCGGTGACGGCTCGCAGGCGCGGATCCTCAGCAATGAGCTCGCGGGCCGCGGCATAGTCATCCACCAAAACGACGTCGGAGAGCAACCGCGTCACCGCCGCCGATACTTCCGGGACCAAGACCATGTGATCCAGCAGCCAGCTAGCACCGGAAGGCAAGTCCGCGTCAAGGCGCCAGGCTGAACCAGTAGGTTCCGTGGAGACGTCGATCAGCGGAGTGCGGCTCGCCTCAGCGAGTTCACCCACGATGTCCCCGCTCACCGCGCCGGCCTGCGCCTCCGCGAAGGAACCGAGTGCCGCCGCGACGGCCGTTTCATAACGCGTAGAGATGAACTCCGCGAGAGGCTTAAAACCCTCCCCCAGCTCGAGCGCTTCCGGAGCGGTCTGGCCCAGCGTATCGATCCTGGCTCGCAGGCTGTACACGGTGCGCTCGCGCTCCCGCTGGGCATCGCGCAGCTGCTCCAAGCGTTTATCGGCCGCGGCGGACTCGCTGGCCGCGCGCACGTGCGCTTCTTCCAGCGGCTCACGCTCGGCAGCCAGGTGCTCTAGTTTGTCCGCTACCTCATCGGCCTCCGCCTGCGCTCCCCTGGTGCGCGCTTTCGTGTTCGCCAGGGTTTCTTCTTGGCGCGCCAACTCGGATTCCGCGGAGCTTACCTGGCCCGCCAGGTTTTCCTCGGCCGCGATGAGGCGGACCACGCCTTCGCGGCGATCCGCAATGGCGCGCAGCTGCGCCATGTGTTCCTTGTCCGCGGCCTCGAAAGCTTCCCGGCGCTCAGCCACTTCCTCCCGGATCGATTCCAAGCGCTCCGCTGCTTCTTCGGCCGCGGCCAGCAGCTCGTCGTGCTCCTCGTCGGCACGCTGGGCGCGTGCCTCCAGCTCCTCCGGATCCTGGCCGGCATAGGCCACCTGGGATCCGACGTTGCTGGCGCGCTCGGCCGCAATACGCTGCGTGGCAGAGATGCGTTCGCTCAGCGTCGATAGCTCGAACCACAATTTCTGCGCGGCCTCCGCGCGCGGAGTGACATCCCCCAACTCGGCCTCTACCTCGAGCTGGATTTCCGTGGCCTCTTCCAGCTGCGCCGTGACTTCCTCGACCTGCTCGGCGAGCACCACAGCGCGCTTCTCGGCATCCTCGAACGTGGCGCGCAGCCGCACCACGCGGTCTCCAGCGAGGCGGAGGCGGGCATCGCGCAAATCCGCTTGCACAGTGGCTGCGCGTTGGGCGGCCTCCGCTTGGCGGGCCAGCGGCTTGAGCTGCTTACCCAGCTCATCGGTCAGGTCTTGCAGGCGGTCCAGGTTGGCCTGCATGCCCGTGAGCTTGCGCTGCGCTTTTTCCTTACGGCGGCGGTGCTTAAGCACGCCCGCGGCTTCCTCAATATAGGCGCGACGATCCTCTGGCCGGGACTCCAGGATCTCCGCCAGTTTTCCCTGGCCCACGATGATGTGCATCTCGCGGCCAATGCCAGAATCCGACAGCAGCTCTTGGATATCCATGAGGCGGGCCTTTGACCCATTGATCTCATACTCGCTCGCGCCATCCCGGTACATGCGGCGGGTGACGGAGACCTCCGAGTACTCGATGGGCAATGCACCATCGGAGTTATCGATGGTCAGTGTGACCTCAGCGCGGCCAAGGGCCTTGCGCTCACCGGCGCCGGCAAAGATGACGTCCTGCATCTTGCCGCCGCGCAGCGTCTTGGCGCTGCCTTCACCCATGACCCACGCCAGTGCGTCGACAACGTTAGATTTACCCGAGCCATTCGGGCCGACCACGGCGCAGATACCGGGCTCGAATTTCAGGTTCGTCGCGGACGCAAAAGACTTGAATCCCTTGAGCGTGAGCGATTTGAGGTGCATTCGACTTAGTTTAGCGCTCGATGAAGCCCGACTCACCGCGCGGTGCGGCCCACTGCTCCACCACGGCGTTCACAACGCCCGGGCGGCGCGTGGTTGATGGTTCTTCGCGCAGCAAGGACAGCAGCTTCTCGCAGTCAGCTCGCGGGCCTTCAGCAACCACCTGGACGCGTCCGTCCTGAAGGTTCGTCGCGTGCCCAGCCAGCCCTAGTTCGAGGGCCCGGGAACGCGTCCACCAGCGAAAGCCCACGCCTTGGACGTGGCCAAGGACGAAAGCTGTGAGGCGTTCATGACCCGCAGAGGCTGCTGCCGTGTCTGCCATCTAGTACTCCCTCAAGTTTGTGCGGTCGCTCAAGTCGAATTCGTGATCGAGACGGCGGCGGTCCTCCGCGCTGCGGCGCGTCACAGGATCGGTACCATCCCAGCACTCGACGTTCTGCAGTTCCGGCAGCATATCACGGTGGAAGACGGGATCCAGGCCCTTGCGGCGCTGCTCGTTGTAGTTCTTCAGCAGCTTGATGGCCACGCCGCACAGCGGCACGATGGCGCACACGTTGAGCAACACCATGATGGCGGCACCCGTATCCGCCAGGTCGAACACGGTGCCCAGCGGGGCCACCGCACCGTAGAAGACGAAAGCCAACACGATGAGGCGGAAGGTCCACAGCACCCACTTCTTCCCGGAGAGGTACTCCACGTTGGACTCGGCAAGGTAGTAGTTACCCAGAATCGAGGAGAATGCCAAGAAGAACAGGATGAACGTGACGAAGTGGATACCCCACTCGCCGACCACGTTGGACAGCGCGTTCTGGGTGAGGGTCACGCCCTCAATCGCGTCGGAACCAAAGCTTTCGAAATCAGTACCCAGCAAAATGATGAAGGCGGTAATCGTACACACCACCAGGGTGTCGAAGTACACGCCGAGGGTCTGCACAAGGCCCTGCTTCACGGGGTGGGAGACCGTCGCCGTTGCTGCCGCGTTCGGCGCCGAGCCTTCGCCGGCCTCGTTGGAGAACAGGCCGCGCTGGATGCCCTTCAGCATGGCCATGCCCAGTGTCGCGCCAGCAGCCTCACGGAAGCCGAAGGCAGAGCCGACGATGGAGACGAACATGTCCGGCACCTTGTCAAAGTTAAGGACCACCACGATGAAGCCCATGATGAGGTAGGCACCGGCCATAAACGGCACGATGAACTGAGTCATCGAGGCGATGCGCTGAACGCCACCGATAATGATGAGGCCAGCTACGGCGACGACGGCAATGCCCACGCCCGCCTTGAAGGCGCCGGAATCCTGTCCGAAGGAGGCCGCCAAGGAATCAGAGATAGCGTTGGTCTGGAAAGCGTTGTAGAACCAACCAAAAGTAATGGCGATGGCGACGGAGAAAATGGTTGCCAAGGGCTTCCAGCCCAGACCGCGGGACATGTAGTAGGCCGGGCCGCCGCGGTAGGTATCCCCCTCGCGGACCTTCCACAGCTGGGCCAGCGTGGACTCCACGAACGCAGTTGCGCCACCCAGGATGGCGATGAGCCACATCCAGAACACCGCGCCGGGCCCGCCCACAGAAATTGCTACGGCCACACCCGCGACGTTGCCGGTGCCCACACGCGACGCCGCCGAGATGGTGAACGCCTTGAAGGCAGAAATACCGCCGTAATCGGCGTCCTCATCGACGCCGACCCCCTTGGGCTTTTCGACGACCGCTTTGAACATATCCGGCACCATGCGGACCTGCACCAAAGCGGTGCGGATACCGAAGTAAAGGCCAGCAGCGATAAGCAGCCATGGCAGGACATAGGACCACAGGCTGTCGTTAATGACACCGATCACGGTGCTGAAGATTTCTTGCATACGTTACACACTAGTGACAACCCCCGCCATCAGCCTAGTTGGAGCCTGACTTCTTCCCCACCCCACGGCGCTGACAGTACGGGCAATAGTGGGTACCGCGCCCGCCCAACACGGTTTTCACGATGTCTTCGCCGCAGCGATCACAGGGCTGCCCGCCCCGCCCATAGGCGTGCAAGGAACGGTCAAAATACCCGGATTCGCCGTTGACGTTGACGTACAGCGCGTCAAAGCTGGTCCCGCCAACCTCAAGGGCGGAGCGCATGACGTCGGTGGCCGCGGAAATCACCGCGACGGCATCGCGCTGCCGCAGGGCGCTGGACTTCTTCAGCGGAGAAATCTGGGCCGTCCACAGCGCCTCATCCGCATAGATATTGCCCACTCCGCTGAGCACAGTTTGATCCAGAAGGGCGACTTTCACCGCCGTACGTTTTGCGCGCAGGCGCCTCCCCGCCGCGGTGAGGTCGAAGTCTGCTTCGAGGGGATCGGGCGCGATATGCGCCATGGTGAGCCACGGGCCGAGGTGCCAATAGCCAAAAGTGCGCTGGTCGACAAAGCTGATGCGGGTGGCGTCGTCAAGCACGGCGGCGATGCGCACGTGGGGTGAATCCACCTCACCGATCCGCACCTGCCCCGACATTCCGAGGTGGATAAAGAGCACATCGCGAGCAGGATCAGTGCGGTCCTCGTCGGAAAACTCCAACCACATGAACTTGCCGCGGCGCGCCACCGCGGCGATCCTCCTGCCCACGAGCAGCGCGGACAGCGGTGCCTCCTGCTTGCGATTGGCGCGCGGGTGGAGGACATCGACCGCCGCGAAGGAACGCCCCACGACGTAGGGCTCGAGCCCGCGGCGGACGGACTCAACTTCAGGCAGCTCTGGCATCGAGTCCTCGTGGGTTAGTTCTCTTTGCCGGCGGTGCCCTGCACCAGCAACGGGGTCTCACGCAGCGCCTGGCAGGCTTCTTCCGCCGCCTGCTGCTCCGCAAGCTTCTTGTTGTGTCCCGTTCCCCTACCCACGGTCAAACCGGCCACCGTGGCAACGGCATTAAAAGTCTGATCATGCTCGGGACCAGTCGAGGTGGCCGAGTACACCGGCATGGCGGCCTTCAGCTCGGCGCACAGCTCCTGCAAGGTCGTCTTCCAGTCCATGTGGCGGCCGGATACCACGGCGTTCTCAACCTTGGCGGCAAACAGCCGCAGCACCACCCCGCGGGCGACTTCGAAACCATGCTGGCGGTAGATGGCCCCCAAGATGGCCTCGGTGGTATCGGCCAAGATGGAGTCCTTGTCACGGCCGCCGGTAGATTGCTCACCCTTGCCCAACAGGACGTGTTGACCCACCCCGATTTCACGGGCTACGTCAGACAAGCCGTAGCGCGAAACAATGGAAGCGCGCATCTTAGAGATGTCGGATTCGGGGCGCGATGGGAACTTTTCGTAGAGCTTGGCCGCGATGGACAAGCCTAAGACCGCGTCCCCGAGGAACTCCAGACGCTCATTGTTGGGCAGGTGACCGTTCTCGTTGGCAAAGGAACGGTGCGTCAGCGCCAAGCACAGCAGCTCATCGTTGAGCTCCACGCCGAGTGCCTTGAGCAGCGGACCGTGGTCTACCTCCGCGAATGCTACGGCAAGTGCCTGCTCGCCGGTGAGTTTCTTCTTCTTGCTCATAGGAATTTCTCCAACCCAGACCACCGCGGATCGACGCGCTCTTCTTCCCCGGAGACCCCCGTGGTCACGCCTTCGGGAACATCTACTTCACAGCCATCCTCACACGTCGGCGCGAAAGGAAGCACCAAACCTGCCTCATCGATCACGGTCTGCAGGAGGTCAAGGACACCGTCCTCAATCTCGGGGATCTCATCGCCGGAACCGCGATCCTCTTCCTCTGTTTCATCTCCGCTGATGAAGGACTCATCCGCGGAGAAAACCTGGGATACGTGGAGATCTAGTGCTGGATGTAGCTCAGCTAAGCAGCGTGCGCATTCGCCGCTGAGGGTGCCGGTGATATCAGCGTCCACCAACACGCCGGAGCCCAACGGCGTCAAGGTGGCGTCCACCTTAACCTCAGCACCTTCCGGGATGCCGATCATTTCCACGCCGATGCGCTCGGGGGCGGGTCCGGTTTGCACGCGGTGCTCAGGCAGCGCTTCAGCTCCTTGGCTGCGGAGCAATTCCGTCACGTCGAACTTCAATGGTGATTTCATAACGCCCACCAGCTTACCCTGTGCTGACCCACGCGCCCTAGACTGGCAAGGGCCTGAATGTTGGGTCATAGCCGCTTAAGCGCTTGCCCACAAGGCTCGATTCTTTCGCCTGTGGCTTTTAGCCTAAAACTGGCCCTTCCGGTTTTAGAGTGCGTTGATTTTGT
>NZ_KV816328.1:128228-128680 GCF_001814395.1 Corynebacterium sp. HMSC059E07 | reverse complement strand
TCGAAGGCCGCGACGGAACCTGCCGGGTCGGCGGGTGTGAACAACCTGCCTTTCTTACCCAGCTTGACCACCGACATAACTGGGCTGAAGGCGGGCCAACCCATCCGAAGAACCTGGCATGTTTATGCCAAGGCCATCACAACATGAAAACCGATGGCACCTTAAAGTACCTGCTGGACCCCTACAGTGGGGATGTTATCTGGCTTTTCGCTGACGGTACCTGGACCATCAACGAAGCAGAAGGACCCCTGGCACCCAAGCAAAAACGGTGGGCACAGACCGTAGCCCAACACATCACCGCCACCAGGAAACGTGTGCGCGAAGAAGCCCAACACCTCAAACAAGAACTCGACGACTACCACGCACAACAACAAGCCAAAGCCAAAGCCAACGCCGAAGCCGAAACCCAGACCAACACCGGCGAGGACATCCCCTTCTAAAACCTGAGTCGT
>NZ_KV816328.1:0-128128 GCF_001814395.1 Corynebacterium sp. HMSC059E07 | reverse complement strand
CTTCTAAAACCTGAGTCGTCGAATCAAACGACGACACCACTCCAAACAACCGCAAGGACAAGAAACCAAGAACACACCCACCGTCGAATAAAACGACGAAGACCGGCGGCCTCCCACGTTTCCGTGAAAGGTCACCGGCCGAGGCACACTACAAGGTGCAGTTCTGTGCGCTACTTGCGCCCTGCTTCGTAGGCGGCACCAACCTTGTACAGGCGGTCATCCTTGAACGCCGGAGCCATGATCTGCAGGCCGGTCGGCAGATTGGTGTCAGATGCCAAGCCGGAGGGTACAGACATGCCGCACACGCCGGCAAGGTTCAGCGGCAGGGTGCAGAGGTCGAAGTTGTACATCTCCATCGGATCCTCAACCTTCTCCCCCAGCTTGAAGGCCGTGGTCGGCGTGGTCGGGGAAACAAGGACATCGACCTGTTCGAAAGCGCGCTCAAAGTCCTGTGCAATGAGGGTGCGCACACGCTGTGCTTGGAGGTAGTAGGCGTCGTAATATCCGACGGATAGCGCGTAGGTACCCAGCATGATGCGGCGCTTAACCTCAGGGCCGAAACCAGCAGCGCGGGACAGAGACATAACCTCTTCCGCGGAGTGGGTTCCGTCATCGCCCACACGCAGGCCGTAGCGCATGCCGTCGAAGCGGGCCAGGTTGGAGGACACCTCACACGGCATGATGAGGTAGTACGCAGCCAGTGCGTCGTCGAAGTGCGGGCAGTCGACCTCGACGATCTCCGCGCCCTGGTTCTTCAACTGCTCAACCGCAGCGTGGTAGGCCTCCATCACGCCCGGCTGCCAGCCGTCGCGCTCGAACTGCTTGATCAGGCCAACCTTGACGCCGGAAAGGTCGCCATTGGTGCCTTCCTTAGCGGCGGCGACTACCGGGGCAACCGGCTTATCCACGGAGGTGGCATCAAAAGAATCGTGTCCGGCAATGATTTCGTGCAGCAGTGCGGTATCCAGAACCGTGCGGGCAGTCGGACCTGCCTGGTCCAGAGAGCTTGCAGCTGCGATGAGGCCGTAACGCGACACCGTGCCGTACGTCGGCTTGACACCAACGGTGTTGGTCAGTGCAGCAGGCTGGCGGATCGAGCCACCAGTGTCAGTACCGATACCCAGCGGGGCCTGGCCCGAGGCAAGAGCCGCAGCAGTGCCGCCGCCGGAGCCGCCCGGGGTGCGCTCGGTGTCGTAGGGGTTGTGCGCGGGGCCATAAGCAGAGTTCTCGTTAGAAGAACCCATCGCGAACTCATCAAGGTTCGTCTTACCCAGAATCGGGATACCTGCCTCGCGCAGCTTCGTCACCAGCGTAGCGTCATAAGGTGACACCCAGCCCTCCAGCATTTTGGAGGCGGCGGTCGTAGGGGCGTCGGTAGTAACGAGCAGATCCTTGAGCGCCAGCGGCACGCCAGCCAAGGCAGAGGCGGGTTCTTCGCCGGCGTCGAGGGACTTATCGACGGCGTCGGCAGCCGCCAGCGCTTCCTCCGCGCCAACATGGAGGAAGGCGTTGAGCTCGCCATCGGTCTCCGCGATGCGATCCAAGAATGCCTGAGTAACTTCGCGGGAGGTGAGCTCACGGGAGTGAATCTTCTCAGCCAGCTCGGCGGCGGTCAGTGCGGTAATGCCCTCGGTGGGCGCAATGAATTGTGCCATTCTTATTCGTCTCCTCCACCCAGAATCTGCGGAACCATGAAGCGGTCATCTTCAGCTGCCGGCGCTTGGTCCAGGGCCTGTTCGGCGGTGAGGGTGCGCACAATAACGTCCTCACGCATTGGAGCATGTACGGAGTGCGGGTGCGACATCGGCTCCACACCTTCAGCCTCGACCTTGCCCACCGCGGACACCGAGTCCACGATTTCGTCGATCTGCGCGGCGAACTGCTTCAGTTCTTCCTCGCTCAGGGCCAATCGCGACAGCTTTGCCAAGTGCGCGACCTCGTCACGCGAAATATCAGACACGCGAACTCCATCCTTTTATTCATTGAGACGGTTGATAGCTAAGCACCCATGGTACTGCACAGCTGTTGCCGCGCCACCACCACTCCTCCCCTAAGTGAAGCTCATACTATTGAATAGTATTCGACAGGTTGGGTAACATCGATCGAGTTAGAAAGCCAAATATCCCCTCCCTACTTATTCACCTTCCCCAGAAAGAACGATATGTCGTACCTCGTCCGTGTCCTTCTCCCTGACACCCCCGGCAGCCTTGGCCTCCTTGCCAACGCGATGGGCAGCATCGAGGCCAATATCCGCTCCGTCGACATTGTAGAGAATTTCCCAGACGGTACGGTCATGGATGACATCGTCTTGGATCTCCCCCAGTCCACCATGGCGGATGAGATCATCACGGCAGCACAGACCGTGGAAGGCGTAGAGGTCGACTCCATTCGCCCCTTCAGCGGTCGCGTCGACCGCCGCGGGCAAATCCACGTGCTGGCCAAGGTTGCCGCACAACGCAACGTGACGGCCGCAATGAGCGAAGTCTGCGCCGCCATCCCCAAGGCGCTGACGTCCAATTGGGCCATTGTCATCGCGAACGACGAGAACATCAGCCGCATCGCCGCGTCGGACGCCGCGCCTGCCGACGACGGCTCGATCCCCACCGACCTCAACATCACAACGGCTCGCGTGCTCAACCCTGAAAAGGACACGTGGATCCCGGAATCCTGGACGCTCATCGAATCCGCGCTGGCCGCTGCTCCCCTCGTGGGAACGAACTACGTCGTGGTCATGGGCCGCGTTGGTGGACCCGATTACCTCGCCTCCGAAGTTGAGCACTTGGGTGACTTGGGTGCCATCTTGGGTGCGTTTCTTACTTAGCGGGCAAGCAACGAGTTGAGTCCCGCGGCGACATCGGGGACCACGTGGTCCACCTCTTCGGTGATCTGCGTTCCCGGGAACGTGAAGGACTCGGTGGCGATAGAGTGCATCGAGAGATCATTGAAGCTATCGCCGAAGGTGTAGAGTTCAGCTTTTTCGTGGCCGAGATGATCAAGCAACCGCGTCAAGCCCTCACCCTTGTTATGGCCAGGTGGCATGATGTCGTAGAAATCGCAGTTAAAGGATGATTCGACGGCACAATTCTCGCGGACCCACTCGTCCACCTCGCGGCGCAGCTCAGGGTTGCCAGGGATCCACAGGGACAACAACACAGTGCTGCGCTTGGCGACGTCCCCCGGATCCACCACTTCCGTATTCGCCACCATGGAGGACTCGCGTCCTGCGAGGCCATCCCACGCTACCTGGTCGGCTCCAGACAAGCCTGTGAGGTAGATATTCAACGGCAGGCCGGTGAAACGAGCGACAATGGACTGCACAACCTCACTCGGCAGATGCTCCTCGTGCAGGATGGAATAGTCGCCGCCGGTGATGACTGTCCCGTTGTAGAGCACGTGGTAGTCCAGCTCCACGCCGAAGGGTTCGAGTGTGTTGCGCGCATTGGCGATGGACTTGCCCGTCGCGGAGACGGCCAAGTTGCCTGCGGCACGCCACTCAGCGATGGCTTTTTGTGTGGCCTCTGTTATGTCTTCGTTGACGTAAACAGTGCCATCCATGTCTAAAGCCGCAATCTTCATGAACCGTAGTGTATTAGACCTTCAAAGGCTGAGTCCACAACCGCTGAGCACGCCTTGTGGATGTCGGGTTGCGCCCAGGGGAAGGTGAGGGAGACGTCGGCAAGCGCATGCATGGGCAGGTCATTGTGCCCGTCCCCGAAGGTGATGAGCTCAATGTCAGAGCGCTCAACTTCCAGGTGACGAAGCAGCCAAGTCAAGGCAAAGCCCTTGTCGTGACCGGGCGGCATGATGTCGAAGAAGTTGCGGTTCATCGCGGTACCTACCGGAAAGCGGTCCGTGACCCACTGCGCGATCTTCCTCTGCAGGTCTGGGTTGCCCGGGGTCCAGGCGGCAACAAGCGGGAAGACCTCTTCCTCAATGCGTGACGGCGGGACCGGCACGGGCTCACTGATGATGGGGTTGTGCACGCCCGCCACGTTGCGCACGAGGTAGCCGTCCGGGCCTGTCAAACGTGTGCAGTAGAGGTCGAGCTTTGGTGTGTCATGCACCCGCTCATACACGGCACGAACCACCTCGGGCGGTACATGGTTTTCGTAGAGCAACTCATAAGAGCCATCCATGATGACGGTGCCGTTGCAGAGCAGGTAGTAGTCGAAGTCAACGCCAAAAGGCTCTAGTGCACGCCGAGCAGAATGAGGAGACTTGCCCGTAGCCACGACGGCAAGGTTGCCCGCAGCGCGCCAACCGGCAATCGCCTCCGGCACGTCCTCGGGCATGTGGCCATCAAAGTAGACAGTGCCGTCCAGGTCGAAGGCGGCTAACTTCATGCCTCGCCCGTTTCAAGGAGGCGGTTGAAGCCTTCCTCATCCAAGATGGTCAAGCCAAGGTCGCGGGCCTTCTGTTCCTTTGAACCGGCGTTTTCTCCGACGACGACGTAGTTGGTCTTCTTCGACACTGAGCCGGAGGCCTTGCCGCCGCGGGAGATGATGGCTTCCTTGGCGGAATCGCGGCTGTAGTTCTCTAGGGTTCCGGTCACCACCACGGTAATTCCCTCCAGCGTTTGCGCGGGCCTATCGCTGGATTCTTCCTCCATGGTCACCCCGGCGGCGGTCCACTTCTGCACGATGTTGTCGTGCCAGTCCACCTCGAACCATTGCTTAAAGGATTCCGCGATGATGCCACCCACGCCATCGGTATCCGCTAGCTCCTCCACCGATGCCGCGCGCAGCGCCTCCATGGAGCCGAACCGCGTGGCTAACGCACGTGCGGCAATGGGGCCAACGTGGCGGATGGACAGCGCTACGAGCACTCGCCAAAAGTCTGCCTGGCGGGCGGACTTGAGGTTCTCCAGCAGCTTCTTGCCCGAGGCGTTGAGCGCGCCCTTCTGGGTGGTGTAGACCGAGGATTTAAGGAGTGCTTCTTCATCGAGATCAAAGAGGTCCGCCTCATCCTTGAGCACACCGGAGGAAATCAGATCCGCAGCAGCCTTCTCCCCCAGCTCACCAATGTCGAGCGCCTTGCGGGAGGCCAAATACTCCAGACGCGCCGCCAGCTGCGCTGGGCAGCTGCGGGTATTCGGGCAGCGCCAGTCCTGGTCGCCTTCCTTCTGCGGAGCCAGCTTCGTACCGCATGCAGGGCAGTTCTCCGGGAAGACCCATTCGGTCTCGCTGCCATCGCGCTTGTCTAGAACGGGGCCGAGAACCTCAGGGATGATCTCGCCGGCCTTGCGGATGACAATGGTGTCCCCGATGAGGACGTTCTTGTTCTTGACCTCGAACTGGTTGTGCAGGGTGGCCATGGAAACCCTCGAGCCGGAGACAAAGACTGGTTCCATGATGGCGAAAGGCGTCACGCGCCCGGTGCGACCGACACCGACCTCAATGTTGAGCAGCTTGGTGGTGACCTCCTCCGGTGGGTACTTATACGCGATGGCCCAACGTGGCGCACGTGAGGTCGCGCCTAAGGAGCGCTGGCTGGCCAGGTCATCGACCTTGATGACGAGACCGTCCATCTCGAAGTAAGCATCGTGGCGGTGTTCCTCCCAGTAGGTCACGCGCTCTTGAACCTCCTTGGCGGTGGTGACCCGCTGGGTATAAGGCGACACCGGGAATCCCCATGCCTCCAAGGCCTGGTAGGCGTCGTGTTGCGAGGCTGGTTGGAATCCTTCGCGCGCGCCGATGCCGTGGCAGACCATGTGGAGCCGGCGCTTCTTGACGTCCTCCGGGTCCTTCATGCGCAGTCCGCCCGCGGCCGCGTTGCGGGGGTTGGCAAAGGTGGGCTTACCATCCTCGCGGCGTGCGGAGTTAATTTCCTCAAATTCATCCGGGCGCATGTACACCTCGCCGCGGACCTCTACCAGGGAGGGAACCGGGTATTCTTCGCTGCCCGTCAGCTCACGTGGGATATCGGGAATAACACGCGCATTAGCAGTGATGTCCTCACCCACGCGACCATCACCACGCGTGGCGGCCGTGGCAAGCTTGCCGTCACGATAGACCAAATCGATGGACAAACCGTCAATCTTGAGCTCGGTGAGATAGGCCTTTGCCGGCGTGCGGTCCAGCCAATCCTGCAATTCCTCGGCGCTAAAGACGTTGTCCAAGCTGTACAGGCGTTCCAGGTGCTCAATGTCAACGGCGCCCTCCGGGGCAGCGCCCACCTGCTGGGTAGGCGAATCCGGGGTCTGCAGCTCTGGGTGTTCTGACTCTAAGGCCAGCAAGCGCTGGAAGAGCGCGTCAAAGTCCGCATCCGGAATCGATGGCTCACCGTTGTAGTACAGCTCGCGGTGCTTGCGCACTTCTTGGGCAAGCTCGGACCATTCGCGTTGGATATCTACTGCATCACTCACGAGTCACTAGTGTAGCGGGGCTACCGGACACAGCATGTACCAGGCCAAACGGCCTATCCACGCCACAAATATGACATCGGCAGCGCACATAGTTTGTCCCCCAAGGGCTGCACATAGGGAATCGGAGCCAAGACAAATCCTCCACGAAAAAGGGGCCCTAGTTTCTCGCTCAGTGCACGCAAATGCCGAACCTGTCCTGCCTTGACTGTCGCACCGGATTTAACCTCAAGCGCAGCGATGCTATTGTCGGCGAATTCGATGACAACATCCGCTTCCATCCCGGCACTATCACGCCAGTGGAGCAGCTGATGCTGGTTTTCAGCCCAACCCTGCTGGGCAGAAAGCTCCTGAAGGACAAACCCTTCGACCAAGTGCCCTAGGTGCGACTGCACCAGCGGATTCATGAGCATGTCTCGAGTTTGCCCCGCTAACCAGGAAGCCAGACCGGAATCAGTGACCCAGCTTTTGGGCTTGGAGATTTCTCGCGACGTCAGATTTGATTTCCATGCTTTCACCTGTGAGGAAAGAAACAGCCTTGACAATGTATCGAGGTAGGAGCGGACAGTGGACGCTGGGATTTCCGCTTCACGTGCGAGCTTCGCCGGAACTAACTCCCCCGCCTGATGTGCTGCGAGTAGTCGCAACAACGATTGCAACCTTCCCGGCTGTGCGCTTTCCCGGGATAGGGTTTCTTCAATCACCGTGACATGTGAAACATAAGACTCGAACCAAGCTCGGCGCATACGATCTTGCAGATCTAATGCAACCGGATAGCCGCCCTTCAGCACTTTGTCCACCAAGCCAGCTCGATCTACTTGTTCCGTAGGAACCGAACGCACAGGCAATCCGAGGAGCTCATCGAGCCTATCTACAAAGGCGCCGTCACTGACCGTTTCACAAATTTCTTGTTGGCTCAGTGGGTGCAAATGGAGATCAATAATTCTTCCTGCAAGGGAATCCTTCTTACCTACTCCCCGGGCAAAATCTGAGGAACCGGTAATGATGAATCGACCTGGCCGGCGGTTCCTATCCACCTCAGCCTTTAACGGCAGGGTGAGCTCGGGAAGCCGCTGGATTTCATCAATAATCAGCGTTGCGTCACCGCCTTGCTGCACAAAGGTCGTCGGATCTTCCTCCGCTAGTGAAAGGGCTGCGGGATCATCGAGCGTTACATATACCGCACGTTCAAGGCCGAGATGCCTTGTCAACGTCGACTTGCCAACCTGCCGTGCGCCCGTGACGTGGACAACGGGAGAGAAGGTCAATGCTTCTCGGGCAAAACCTTCCATGCCGCGCCTAATATACCGTTCCATAAATAACACTCTACCTGCAGTTGGTCATTCTGCAAGGGTTCGTCCGTCATTCTGCAGCTGTTTGTCCGTCATTCTGCAAGGGTTCGTCCGTCATTCTGCAGGACTTCCACAGTGCATGTCCGAGCCGGGCGCTAGAGTGTTGTCCATGAACTTCGACGCCACCCGTATGCTCTCCTTCGACCTCGAGACCACCTCCGTAAAGCCCAAAGAAGCCCGCATCGTCACCTCTGCCCTGGTTCGTATCGACGGGCGCGAGGTAGATAAGCGGGAGATGCTCGCTGACCCAGGCGTGGAGATCCCCGAGGAGGCCGCCAAGATTCACGGCATCACTACTGAGAAGGCCCGCGCGGAGGGTCGCCCGCACGACGAAGTCCTCAAGGAGACGGTCGATGCCATCTACCAGGCCTGGGAGGAAGGTCTTACGCTCATTGTCTACAATGCCTCCTACGATCTCTCCGTACTGCGCGCGCTGACCGGGGATTTCACGGTCAATGGTCCGGTATTCGATCCTTTCGTCATCGACCGGGTGAAGGACAAGTGGCGCAAGGGCAAGCGCACCTTGGAGGAGGTCTCCGCCCACTACGGCGTGGAGCTGAGCAACGCGCATGAGGCTACTGCCGACGCCCTCGCGGCCGCCCGCGTCGCTTGGAAGCAAGTGCGCCAGCACTTCCCCGAGCTAGCACAGATGGACACCAACGAGCTCATGGAATACCAGGCCGTCGAGTGGTACAAGGACCGCGAGTCCTTCAAGAAGTACCTGGAAGGACGCGGTCGGGATGCCTCGGATGTCTCCACCGCGTGGCCGATGATTTCTTAACTCCAGTACCCAATCCTCAACTAATCCTTGCCAGGTTTCTAGATTTCTGGAATTCTAGAAACCATGGACACAACAGTCGAAGCACGCCTCGCCGAGCTTGAAGCGCGCGTCGCCGCGCTCGAGGGGCGCACGAACACTGCCGACGCCAGACCTACACCCACCACCACTGAAGAAGACTCGACCTACTGGCTGGTCGACGCCCTCGCACCCAACGAGCAGCTTCCCGACGGTTCCGTCATCTTTGGCGGCAACATAAACGTCGGCAAGCGCTCGTACGCCTATCAATGGCAGCGCCCCACCACGTTCGTTACCGATGAGAGCTGGGCGGAGAATCTCGAGCGCCTCTCCGCGCTGGCCCATCCCGTCCGCGGCGAAATCCTCCGCCGCCTCCTCGCCGCACCCGCCACCGCCGCCGAGCTTGTCGAAGAAAACATCGTCTCCTCCACTGGCACCGCTTACCACCACTTGAGCGCTCTAACTCATGTGGGCTGGACCACGAAGTCTGGCGGCGAATACTCCATCCGCCCGCCCCGCGTCATTCCCCTGCTCACTATTATCACCGCAAGCGAGGACCATTAATGCGCAAAATTGTCTTAGCCGTTATCACTGCTATTGCCGTTGCCGCCGTCCTGCTTGTCGCAGGCCCACAAAGGATTACGCTGGCACAAGACAAGACTGGCGACGAAGCCCTAGCCACCCAGCTGGAACAGCACTCAGAGTCCGGCTTCCACAACCTCACCGCCTTCACCCTCCAGGACGGCAAGGCCACTTTCGCAGGACTGGGCAGCGACGAGCACACGGAGGTCGAAATTGGCTCCGTCACCAAGATGTTTACCGGCGAGCTAGCCCACCAGCTCGTTGAAGAGGGGAAGCTGAGCCCCGACACGACCGTCGGCGAAGTCCTCGAGATTGGCGATGCACCCGTCGCCGACGTCACCGTAAGGGAGCTACTCGACCACACCTCTGGCCTTCCTCGGCTGGCCAGCAACGATGTTCTAGGCAGCCTCATTTCGGCCATTACCGGCGCCAACCCTTATGAGGGCGAAACCACCGAGGACATCATGGATGCAGCCACGAAGTCTAAGTTGAAGGGCCGCGGCGAAGAGTCCTATTCCAATCTTGGATACGGACTCTTGGGCCACATGGTGGAAACCGCCGCTGGACAGCCTTATGAGCAGATGCTCAAGGAGCGCATCTTCAAACCGGCCGGCATGACGGAGACCTACCTCATGACGCCGGGCTCTGTGCCTGCCGACGCTCCACGCGGCCTAACCCCCACCGGCCGCCACGCTGAGCCGTGGGAGATGGAAGGCTCCGCACCCGCGGGAGCGATCCGCTCCACGGCGAGTGACATGGCCAAATTCGCTGAGTGGTTTATGAAGAACGGCGATATCGACTACGGCTGGCAGCCTCCCAGCGAGGACAATGTTGGGTACTGGCACAACGGCGGCACCTACGGTTACTCGACCATGCTCATCATCGATCCGGAAACCAAACGCGCCGCCTTCGCCAACAACGATTCCCTCGCCGGCACCGAAGACCTTGCCCAAGCTCTATTCGACGAGCTCGCATCCTAAGGAGTAAGCATGTTCCTCACCGTAGCGCTCGCCGTCATCACCGCTTCGGAGCTCTGGGCCGCATGGAAGGCCCTGCGAAAGCCCCTTTCCACGGCAAATCGCCTCGTCACCGCAACGATTGCGATCCTCGCCATACTCTTCATCGGCTACGTCATGCCCTGGCATACCTCGGTCAGTTTTGGCTGGTGGTACGCCCTTGTCGCAGCCTGCTCGCTACACATCGGCGCGGTAGCTTGGCAGGCCGTGCAGCCTTCTAGCCACGCAGACGCTGGTCAAGAAGCTCCCGTACGATAGCACTATGAGCTCCTCCCCTACCTGCACCGTTGAAATCCCAGACGTAGACAGTACAACCATCGCAACTCTTCAACACCGCGCCGCTAACGCTGGTGTTTCCCTCGAAGACTACGTGCGCAACATCCTCACTATGGCCGCGTCATCCCCATCCACTGCCAACAGAAAGCCCATCGAAGAAAAGGCGGCCAAACTCTCCCGTCGTGCACCTATCGATATGAAGGGAGACTTCGACGTCGTCGCCGCAATCCGCGCCGGACGAGACGCATAGAGGACTAGGGAGATCGTTGGTCTCTCTAGTCGACACCCTCAGAAAAGTCTCCCAAATCTCCACCTTTATAAAAGTCTCCCAAATCTCCCAATACTCTAGGATGAAGCTATGTCCCCGCACGAGAATCCCTTCCGCCCCACCTTCGGCGTTCCACCGCTATTCTGGGTCGGCCGCACGGCAGTGCTCGACACCTTCCGCGCAGCGCTTGACTCCCAACCAGGCAGCCCGGGCCGCTCGCTCATCATCAGCGGCGCCCGCGGTATCGGCAAGACGGTCCTGCTCAACGAGATAGAAGATATCGCCTCTAGTCGCGGGTGGATCACATTGCGTGCCTCGGGACGCAGCTCCATGGTTGACGAGCTCGTTGACACCACCATCCCGCGCATCATGGACAAGCTGGCCCCGGCGGACAAGCACAAGGTCAACCGCGTCGGCATTGGTGGTGTGGCAACCATTGGCATCCAGCACAACACTGAGGAAGCCTACAAACCCACGTTGAACACCCGCCTGCGCGAGCTTTTAGGCATGCTCAAAGGCACTGGCGTGCTGTTGACCATCGACGAGGTACAGGACGCATACGCGGAGGACCTAACTTCCCTGGCCGTGACCTACCAAGACTTGGTGCGCGATGAGCTCGATGTCGCTATTGTCGCCGCGGGCCTTCCGCAGGGAGTCAACCGACTGCTGGACCTGCCGGGCGTGACCTTCCTACGCCGCGCGCAAAGGTTCGTTCTGGGCCCGCTCTCCCCCGCGAACGCCGAGGTGGCCTTCACCGAGACCGCCGCACAGTCCGGGCTTGAATTCACCGATGATGCGGTAGCAGCGGCGGTGCGTCTGTCGCGCGGCTACCCCTACATGGTGCAGCTGGTGGGCTCACTGGCTTGGAGAAAGGCGCAGCGCGAGGGTGGGAGCAGTATCGAGGAGAGTGACGTCGCAGCGGTGTCAGCCGAGGCTATCTCGGTTTTGGGTGCCCAAGTCCACCAGCCTGCTACCCTTTCGCTTCCACCGGCCCAGCGCCTCTTCCTCGAGGCGATGAGCGCGGTCATGGAGGACGGTACGGCAGAAATCAAGAACATCGCCGCGCACCAGGACCGGACGGTGCGGTCCTTGTCGGCCACGCGCCAGCGGCTTATCGACGCCGACCTCATCGAACCCACCGCCCACGGCCAGCTCCAGTTCGTCATCCCGTATATGGAGTCTTTTTTCACCGCGACGGATAGCTTGGGGCGGGTTGACTAAAGGTCACCGGCATCGCGAGTGAGGATGCCGGCGGTCTCGGTAACCGAGCGCAGGGATCTGGCGGAGGCCTTGACGGGATAGACGTCGAAACGGTCGACGAGCAGGTCGCGCGGCATGCCGATGCGGTCGAGGTGCTGGGCCAACGCGATAGCCTCCGCGCGGGCATCGGAACCTTCAATGCCCAGACCAATCCGGTGGCCCGCGTTAAGGTGTTCGCCCAAGCCATCAAGGTGACGCGGGGTCTCCAGACCGCGGAAATCCGTGAGGAAGGTCGTGGCAGCAGGCGCTAGCGACCACAGCGGTGGGGCGTGTAGGTAGTCTGCTTCGAAGGATTGTAGGAGGTCGAGCGCGACCTCATCCGGGACCGCCGGGATGGTATCGAAATCTGTGGTGCCAGGGACGCGGCCGGCGATGATATCGGCAAGCAGGGGCTCGTCGAGCTGGACGACGACCTCCCCGTGGAAGCGACTAGCGACGTCCTCGGCGTGTGCATGGAGGCCGTGGCGGAGGGCGTCGGCAAGCTCGGTGAAGGCCCCGCGGTCGGTGAGCACGCGGTGACCATCGGAAAGCTCAATGCTCGCCGCAAGCGACCAGGGGCCGAGTGCTTGCACCTTGACGCGAGGCACGGTCTCGCCCCAGACTTCCTGGACCTCGTCGAGGTCGCGTTCCAAGCGGTCCCACGTGCGGCGGGTCAGCAGCTGCGGGCGCGCAGTCATGCGCCACGAGCGCGGGCCGCGGTCGATGGAGATGGCCTCCAGCATGCTGGCCGTGCGGCCCACCGCGTCGGAACCGAGGCCACGCTCGGGCAGCTGCGGGATGGCAGGAAGTTCGGTCTCCCCCATGATGATGTCCGCGGCCTCCGCCATGGAGGTGCCGGGCATGGGGCCAAGGGCAAATCCCGTCATCCGTTCTCCTTCCCGAATGTTTTTCTTCTAATACCGAATCAAAGACTACTGCGACATCTATAATGCAATTCACAAACCACTAAGTCGCAGATAGTAAAGGATACTCCCGTGGCACTTGAACAGTTTTCTGGCTGGACCTTCTATTCTCCTTGCGAGATTCCGAGCGATATTTCGTCAGTTCTCGCAGCCAACGAAAAGCCCATCTGCGCATTTAAAACTGTCCGAGACGCAGCGGTCTTCACTAGCCACCGATTGATTATCCGAGATTCTCAAGGTCTCACTGGAAAGAAAGTCGAAATCTATTCTCTCCCTTACTCCTCCATTAATATGTGGTCGACGGAGAATGCAGGGAAGCTCCTAGACGTAAATGCTGAACTGGAGCTCTGGACACGAGCTGGCCACTTCAAAATCAACATCGGGCCCAAAGTCGATATTCGGGCACTCGATCGACTCATCGCTGACTGCGTGCTTCGCTAAAGCTACTCGGTTCCGCAGATGGTGCCGGAGCCCAGGACAATATCGCCTAGCTCGTCCGGGCTCGGTAGGTAAAGCACGGCAGCCTGGCCACGAGCCACGCCGGAGAGCGGCTCCTTCAGTTCCAGCGTCATGCGGTCGGCTTCGCGGTCCACGTGAGCGTGGCAGGGAACGACGGAACCGTGGGCGCGCACCTGCACCTCGCAGTCGAAGTCACCTTCCATCGCGGGGTGCAGGTACTTCAGGCGGTCGGCCTCGATACGGGTCACGGCCAGGTCTGCGCGCGACCCGACGGTGACGGTGCCGGTGGCCGCGTCGATGTCGGTGACGTAGCGCGGGGAGCCGTCGGCAGTCGGCGTCTTGATGTCCAAGCCCTTGCGCTGGCCGATGGTATAGTTCCACGCGCCATCGTGTTCCTTGAGCTCATTGCCCTCGGTGTCCACGATCATGCCTGGACGCAGGCCGATGGAACGACCCAGGAAGGCCTGGGTATTGCCGTCCGGGATGAAGCAGATGTCATAAGAATCCGGCTTCGCCGCCGTGGAGAAACCATGGCGCTTGGCCTCCTCGCGGATTTGCGGCTTCGGGGTATCACCAATCGGGAAAAAGCAGTGGTCCAGCTCTTCCTTGGTAATAACGCCCAGCACATAGGACTGGTCCTTATTCTCATCCAGGGAGCGGCGCATGTAGCCGTCGTCATCGATAGTGGCGTAGTGGCCCGTGGCCACCGCATCAAAGCCGAGTGCCATGCCCTTGCGCAGGAGAGCTGCGAACTTGATCTTCTCGTTGCACCGCAAGCAGGGGTTCGGGGTCTCGCCGCGGGCGTAGGAGTCAACGAAGTCACCAATAACGGCTTCCTTGAACTCCTCGGAGAAGTCCCACACGTAGAAAGGAATGCCGAGCTTGTCACAAATACGGCGGGCATCGGCGGAATCCTCCAAGGAGCAGCAGCCGCGCGCCTTCTCACGAGTCTGCTGCGCATCCTTGTGCAGGGCCAGGTGCACACCAATGACCTCGTGGCCCGCCTCCACCGCGCGTGCGGCTGCGACCGAGGAATCGACGCCGCCGGACATGGCTACCAATACTCGCATGCTTTCCCCTTCTTCCTTCTTTCGTCCACTTAGGCTAGTCGCGGTGTACCCCATACCCCAACACACTGAACTCACGCTCTATTCCCTAAGCTAAAAGGCATTATGGGAAGAAAGCGCAACAAGACCGATTCAATCGCGGGCACCTACGAGATTTCCACGGGGGAGCTTGTCGTCGAAGCCGACCCGTTCCGCGATGGCGCCTTCATCTTCAACATCAACGGCGTACCCTCCTCACACCTCATCCCCGAAGAGCCACGCACCCTCGAATTCGAGTACATGCGTTGGATTGCTGCAGCGGTAGAAAACCTAGCGCCTGGCAAGCGCCTGCTCCACCTGGGCGGCGGTGGCTGTTCTCTCCCCCGCTACTTCGCAGACCTGTGGCCGGATTCCCACAACACGGTGGTGGAGCTCGACGCGAAACTGGCCGAGCTCATCCGTGAGCTAGTCGATATCCCTGCCGCTCCCCGCGTGAAAATCCGCGCCGGTGAGGCACGCGCGGTGACGGAAGGCTTCCCTCCGAATCGCTTCGACGTCATCATCCGCGACGTCTTCGCCGGCGCCGTCACGCCGGAGCCTCTCACCACCCAAGAGTTCTTCCAGCACGCCCACGCCACGCTCACTCCGGGCGGGCTTTACGTTGCCAACTGCGGTGACCACTCCGACCTGCAAGGGGCGAAGGCAGAACTCGCCGGAATGGCAGAAGTCTTTGCACACGTCGCCGTTATTGCCGACCCTCCCATGCTCAAAGGCCGGCGCTACGGCAACATCATCCTCATCGGCTCAGACACCGAGCTGCCTGGCGACGGCTCCCCGCAAGCCGCCGCGCTTGCTAAACCACTGCTGTCCGGTGCGGTGCCCGCGCACTTCCGCGACGAGTCCTGGACCCGCCGCTTCTTTAAGGGGGCTAATCCGCGCCACGACGCCCCATCACCGCGTAGCGATTAACGCAGACTATTGAGCAGATCCGCCACTTGCTTGGAGTCGAGATTCGGCACCGCAACGCCTGCGGCGTGACCCGCACTGCGCGCGGCGCGGTCGGCGTTCTCCACGTCCTGCTGGCTGACATTATCGGCATCAACATCCTGCAGGTGCTGCGCATTGTCCAAGAAGATGGCCAAGTCACCAACGCTAGCGTCATTGTTGGACATGTCTTTGAGGTCATCGGCGCTAATAACGCCGTCGTTAAGCAGCTTTTCCGCTTGCTTGATAAGACCGGTCGCATCGACATCGAGCCCCGCGTTCTTGGCGGCATCGGCGACGGCCGGCACGGCCACAGCACCCGCTGCCAGAGCCAGGATTCCAGCGATCAGCACGCCGGCGTCGTCGCCTAGGTCAATACCCGGGATGACCATGTCATCCAAGATGCCGCCGAAGTCGATGTAATTGCCACCGGAGAAGGACTGCAGCTGTGCCTCAGTACCGTTAAAGAGGTTCATGTCAACATCGGTTTCGATACCGGCAACGCGGCCGCTGCCGGAGCGCTGCCAGAAGGCCAACTTGTCCCAGCCTCCGACTGGGTCCGGCGCGGTGTCCTGGTAGGCGGCCAGCCACAGCGGGTACTCGGAGAAGCGTGTGGAATTGCCCATCTGGCCCATCCAGAAGTACTTGTAGGTGTACAGCATCGGCGTGCGGCCGGTTAGGGTTTTCACCTCAGTCATGAAGGTGTCGATCCACTCCTCCAGCTGAGCTGCGCTCAGGCCCTCATCGACCTCAATGTCCAGCACCGGCGGCAAGGTTTGCGTCGGCACCAGCGCAATCTGGGAGGCGAAGCTCGCTGCCTGCTGCTTGGCATCACCAGCCGGGCGCGCGTAGTGGTAAGCGCCGACCTTCAGACCAGCCGCTGCGGCGGCATTGGCATCGCGTACGAAGTGGTTGTTAACAAACCCAACGCCTTCAGTGGCCTTCACAAAGGCATAGGACTGGCCATCAGACTTCACAGCGTCCCAATCGATTCCGCGAAGGGACGCGTGGTTATTGCCGGAGACGTCCACACCGGAAGGCGCGTAGGACGGGATGGCAACGGCGGTGGATACGGACAGTGCCACGGCCGCTACTGCGGTAACGGCGGCGGTAACAAGGCGACGTGCATGGCTCATGCGCGCCACACTACCGCTTTAACAACATGAGTAACAGATGCAACACGCAAAACTTTAAACTCGTTTGCCACAGTTTTAACACCGCCACCAACGCCGTCCCGATAAACCGGTGCAGCGAAGGAACGGGCAATGCTTGGCGACGCCCCTACGAAAGGTCCGGTCATCAGGACTAAGAGCTTCAACAAAGTTGTCAGCAATCGGAAGACTGGAGCCGCTCCAGTTATGTGTGTCGCTTTTTGACCGGATAAACCTTGTGCTCCGGGTCGTACCAAAGCACACGAAACAGGCTTCCTGAGCGGAACCCCCACAACCGGCAGGCACCACTCAATCTAAAACGGAAGACTCGTTCTTCATTTTGGTCCAGCTGTCGTAGTCGATTCTGCGCAGCTTTACTCAATTCGTTTATTGCGTGATCATGGTTGCGTCGGTGCCCCTTGGATCCTTCGTTTTCACACTCCGCCCAAGTCTTCTTAGTTAGATCATCAAGGAACTTTAGTAGTTCCACTGTCTCGTTGGCACTCAAATCCCACCGGCGCCCGTCACCAGCACCGGGAACTTCGTCTATCTCCCTAGCCGTCCAACGAACTAATTCGTTCTTATATGAGGCATCTAGTGTTGCGCTCACCGGAACCTTTTTATCATCAGCCGTGGCAACCAGAGGCGGCACGTATTTTCCACCAGCGTTATTCCTTTGGCGCGCAAGCTTCTTTTTCTTACGCTTTCCGCTTCCCATCGTTATGCGCTAGCCGCAGATTGCATGGCACTGTAAAAGTCTTGCATGACCTCTAGGCTGACTTCGTTCGTGGAGGGAGCGCCATCTGCAACGCCCACGCGCGCCTCGCGCCACGGACGTTCATTATGAGACAAATCGCTCAGCTGCTGACCGTTCAAGTGACCATAAGCAGCTAAGACTGCATCAATGGTGTCTTTCTCATCTGCATTTAACTGAGTAGAGTCACCGGGAAACATGTCAGTGCTCGCGGTGAATTCTCCGCGGTGGCACTTATAAAGGTCACGGCAAACAGGACCGTTAGCCCATGCCTCTATGCGGGAATTGAACAAGGGCTTTTCATCCCACACGAGACTCCATGCTTGGGCGTAGTAAACGAGCTTCTGGAGCTTCATAGTGCTTACACCAGAATCAACGTTTTCCAGAATGTAACGAGCTACATCGTTGACGCGCGCCATATCCAGCTCCTTTCGCCCTTGTCCTGGTGCATGTTTCTACCCTTCACTTTCTATTATCCACCAGACTGTGCGTGCACCAACAGATACACGAGAAGTCTCGTGTGCGTCCCCCCATCAGTGTGGCATAGGCAAAGAGCCTACTCGCTTTACAAACACCACTTGACTCCTTATTACCATACATCTGGCGGACAAATTTGGCTCCCGACTACTTGGAATTCAATCCATCCACAATCCGTACCGTCTCCATGGCCACGCGCACGACTTTCCCGATCAGGTCCACGATGTAGCGCGGATTGCCTACCTCGTCGGCCCAATCGTTCGGGTCATTGACGATGCCCGAAGCCTTGTCTTTCTTGACCTGGTATCGGTCAATCAGCCACGCGACTGCCGAGCGCGAGCCCAGCATGTACTCATCCGCTTCTTCCGGGATACCGGCGATGGTCACGCGCTTGTTGTAGATCAGCTTCGTCACGTCATTGCCGTTCTTTCCCGTCTCCGGATCCTTGCGCTTGGCCCACTTCATCTTGAGCACGCGCCACGTCTCACGGTCGGTCTCATCGCCCTTGACTTGAATGTCCAGTGTCCACGGCTCCACGGTCTCATAGTCGACGTGAAGGTCCATCAGCTCTTGGCCAGCAGCCGCGAACGTGTCGAACTCCGCACGCAAGCTCGGCGTCTCAATATGCGGGAGCATCTTCTTCAAGTCAGCCGCGTACTTCGTGCGATAGACAGGGTCATGCAGCTTGCCGTAGACAAAGTGGAAGATGTCATCGCCCGTGATGTCCGCACCCAACGCATCACGGTAGAGAGCCTTTATCTCATCAGTGATGTTGTCCACGCGCACGTAGCCGTCGACGACTTCACCAATCGAACCGTAGATGCTGGCTTCTCCCTGCTTGACCGCGGTCCCCTCACCGAACAGCCCACCGTCGTCGGCTTCGACGGCGGCCCAGGTGAAGCGGGGGAAGAATTGGCCGCCCGACCCTGCACCAGTCACATGTAGATCAGGCAGCAAGTTCGTTGCGATCACAGAGAAAGGAACAGCTGAACCATTTCCAACTTGATAGAACCCGATGTTTCGGTGCACTGGGGTCGGGAACATCGACGGGAGCTGGTACGTCATGTCGTTCAGCGACTGCTCAAAATACCCTCGCTGTTTCATAAACGGGCGGTAGAGCGAACCGTAAATACGATCAGGCTGAACGAGAATCTCAGCGCCTTTTGCAGCTAAATTTTTTAGCGTGCGATTCCAAGACACCTTTGTTATATCTGCGTATTGTGGATGCACTCGCAGGAAAGCCGTTACATCCTGTTCCTTGGGTTTAGTGATCCCTTGGTCAACTAACCATTTTTGAAGCGAAGTTGTTGCTTCAGTGTATGTACCAGTCAAGATCCCCAGCTTAGAGAGCAATTGGCCGTCGGTCTGCGCATAGGCCCAAGCGTCACGAGCAGTTGACAGGCCGCGAGAATATACTTCGAAAACCTTTACCGCGGCACCATTCTTTTCGCCAACAACTGGCCATTTCTCGAACTCTTCCGACCGCTGATTAAGCCAGTCGCCTTCCCTGTTCGGCGAAATTTGTTGCCATTCCATGCGTTCCACGGTTGAGTTTTCAACGATCTCAAGTTTCTCATCACGGGTAGCACAATCGGGGGTCTGTACATAGTGCAAATCAAAGCGCGTCTTGTTCGGGTCCTTTACTCCGATAAAGATTGCGATCGTCGTCTGTGAACCGGCCCCAAAGATCTGACCTCCCTCTGCTCGCCAATTGGAGTTACGCATATTGCCACGAAGGTTGAACACATAGAGGTCGGTGAAGTCTTCCGCCATCGACAGGCGCACTCCGTCGCCGGTGTTGCCGTCGATCCATCCGCCGTTAGAGACGAACGCAACGACGCCCTGGTCGCCAATGCGGTCAGTGGCCCAGCGGAAAGCTCTTAGGTAGGAGTCGTACAGCGAGTTCTTATTGGTCGCGGTGGACTTTGCGGCGTACGTTTCCGCAATGCGCTTATCTAGGCTCGGGTACTTCAGGTTTGCATTGAGGTCGTTCGCGGACTTCTGCCCTGCCGAATACGGCGGGTTACCAATCACAACGTTGATGGGCGCTTGCTTCTGGCGCTCGATGGTCTCATTGTTCTCGCGGAAGATATTGAGGTCTGGGATGTCACCTTCCTCGTGGATCTGGAATGTATCGGCCAGGGCTATGTTGGTGAAGGGCACGTACTCGGGTGCGGGTTCGCCATTGCGCAGGGCTGCCTCTTCGCGCAGGGCGTTGTAGGTGGTCTCAATATTCACCGCTGAAACGTAGTAGGCCAGCAGCATGATCTCGGTGGCGAAGAGCTCGTTGGCGTACTTGCGGGCGAGGTCCTCCGGCTTAATGAGGCCGGACTGCAGCAGGCGGACCGTTAAGGTCGAGGTGCCAGCGAAGGGGTCGAGGATGCACACGCCCTCATCGGTCAATCCCTTGCCAAAGTGCTTCTTGGACACGTCATCGGCGGCACGCAGGATGAAGTCGACGATTTCGACTGGGGTGTAGACAATGCCGAGGGCCTCAGATTGCTTCTTGAAGGCCTTGCGGAAGAAACGCTCGTAAAGCTCCTTGATGACCTGCTGCTTGCCGGAAGCGGAATTCACCTCAGAAGCACGGACGCGGACGGACTCGTAGAACTTCTCCAGGGACTCGGTCTCAGTATCGAGGTTTGCCTTGGACAAGGCCTTGACCATCTTCTCCATGACCTGAGCCACGGGGTTGTGGGTGATGAAGTCATGATTCTCAAAGAGTGCGTTGAAGACCGGTGCCGTAATCAGGTGCTGCGAGAGCATCGAGATGGCATCTTCTTCGCTGATGCCGTCGTTGAGGTTATTGCGCAGGCCTTCAACGAAGCTGTCGAATTCGGTGCGGAGGGAGCCATCGGCGCCGTCGAGAAGCGCCTTGATGCGGGTGATTTGGTTTTCTGCGATGGTGGCAACATCATCAGCCCAGTCTTCCCAGTAGGTGCGGGTGCCGACCTTGTCCACCAGCTTGGTGTAGATCGCTTCTTGCCACTGTTCCAGCGGAAACAGTGCCATCTGTTTAGCGAGATCCCTGCGTCGCTCTGCTTCGTCAATATCGCCGCCACCGGTATTCGCGTCGCTGCTATTGAGCTTCTCCCGAGGGTCTTCTTCCTTCTTGACATCGTTTGGATCGTCAGGAATCGGATTCACCGGAATTGGGATGATCGGGAGCTCGTTGGGGTCGCCATTCAGAGCAATCGAATTAATCTTCGCGTTAAAGCGGTCATCGTGGGCGCGCAGAGCGTTGAGGATCTGCCAGACCACTTTGAAGCGCTGGTTGTCGTTGAGAGCTTCTGCTGGAGAGACATTGCTGGCCACGGCCACGGGCAGAATGATGTAGCCGTAGTCCTTGCCCTCCGACTTGCGCATGACGCGGCCAACGGACTGGACCACGTCCACCATGGAGTTGCGGGGGTTGAAGAAGATAACGGCGTCCAGCGCCGGGACGTCTACACCCTCAGAAAGACAGCGCGCATTGGTGAGCATGCGCGACTGTTGCCCCCCCCCTGAAGGAGCCTCCAGCCACGAAAGCTTGGTGCCGCGCTCCATGGCATTCATGCCGCCGTCGACGTGCTGGGCGGCGACGTGGAGATCGACGTTGGTGAGGGAGACGTCGTTAAGCACTGCCTTTTCTTTGAGCAGTTCTTGGTGGGTGCCGATGAGTGAGGGGTAGGTCTCCGCAATGAGCTGGGAGGTCTTGATGTCCTTGGCAAAGGCCACGGCGCGCTGCATGGGCTGGGCGTCTTCCTCAAAGCCGCCCTTCTTGCCCTGCAATTCACCGGAGCGCTTGGCCAAGCCGTTCCAGGCACCAATCATGGCGGAGGCGAGTGAAAGGTTGACCTGGTTGTTCTCACTGTGGGCCATGGCTTGGGCGGCCACGGATTCATCCACGGTCATGACAAGCACCTTGTAGTCAGTAAGCAGCCCCTTGTCCACGGCTTCGCCAAAGCCGAGGCGGAAGAACTCTGGTCCGTAGATGGCTTCATCATCCATAGAGGCCAGCTCCGCGGAGTGCTCTTCGGCCTTGCCCTTGACGGCTTCGTCATAAAGGCGCGGGGTGGCTGTCATGTAGAGGCGCTTGGCTGCCTTGATGTAGTCGGCATCGTGGACGCGGACAAAGTTGCTGGCGTCCTCACCGGCCAAGGTGATGCCGGTGGTGCGGTGGGCTTCATCGCAGATGACGAGGTCGAAATCATCGAGGCCTACCTGCTGGGCATCTTGTACTGCCTGGATGGACTGGTAGGTGGAGAAGACGATATTGAGGCCCTTGGCGCGCTTGCCGGATTCAAAGCGCGTGGTGATGTCCTTGCCTTCGGTGGAAACTGGGACCTCAAGGTCATAGACGGCGATGTCCTCGGCCTTCTTGGAGACCTTGCTGTCGGAGCACACCGCGAAGGCGCGCATGTCGAGGCGGCCCTGGGCGGTCCACTCCTTCAAGGTTTGGGAGAGCAAGGAGATGGACGGCACGAGGAAGAGAATCCGGGCCTTGCCGCCGTTGTCCTCAGCGACGCGTTCCGCCAGGCGCAGGGCGGTGAAGGTTTTTCCGGTGCCGCAGGCCATGATGAGCTTGCCGCGGTCATGGGTCTTGAATCCTTCGATGGCTTTGTCGATGGCCGCCTGCTGGTGTGGGCGGGGTTCAAAGGTCTCGCGCTGGGAGAGGTTGATCTGGATGGTTTTATCGCGCACTTCCGAGCCAGGGAAGGCCACGTCCCAGTTGATGGGTGATTCCGCGATGGCGGAGATGCCAATGCGGCTGGTTGGAATGATCTGGTTGGACAGGGCGTCCTCCGCATGGGAGGACCAGTGGTCCGTGGTGGAAATAATCAGGCGGCTGCCGAAGTGCTGGCGGCCTTCTTCCGTTTGGAAGGAATGACCAGAGGCTTCGAAGAAGGAATCCAGGTGGGACTTCTGAATGCGCGCCTTAGAGTCATAGAACTTGCACTGGATGGCGGTCCACGTGCCGTCATCCACGCGGCGGGCCACCAAGTCGATGCCGGTGTCAGCCTTGCCGCCGTTGTAGCGCCAATCCGTCCAGCGGCAGACCTCATCGAACTGGTTCTTTAAGGTCGGGTCGGTCTTGAAATAGTTGACCATCAGCTTCTCAAAGGCAATGCCGTACTTTGCCTTCGGTTGGTTTTCACGCAGCTGGTCTAGGACCTCAGAGAACTTCGACATGAGAACATTGTGCCCGAAGGTGTGCACGAGGTTCTGTCAACACACTGGTCTTAGCGTGGATCTGCTTTGCTGGGTTCCGTTGCGCTTTACTCCGCTTTGGCTTGTTTACGCTCAGCCAGCCAGGTCTTCACAGCTCGGGCGGCGTCGGCTGCGCGCATGTCGGGCACATAGGCGTGAACGACGGCGAGTCCAATGGCGGGCAGTGCCAGCTCATCGTTGTAGGCCAGGTACCACTTGTGCTCTTCCGGCTGGAACTTGCGTTTGGAGGCAGCCAAGCTGCGGAAGCCGTAGAGGGGTTCCATTTCTTCGCCGAGGCGGGTGAGGAGGGCGTCGAGAAGCCCGGGTTCCTCTGGTGTACCTGACAGGGGCGCGCCGGAGAGCGAAATCCAGGCGCAGCCTTCGCCGGCGGCGATGATCATAGCCTCAGAGATGAGTAGCTCGATTGCCCCCTTGAAGCCGTGGTCGGCGCGGCGCATGACGTCGAGGGTGTAGCCCACCACGCTTCCGTTCTCACGAACAGGGAGCCAAGATGTCACGCCGTGCAGCGTGCCGTCCTCCCCCAGCGCGAGCAGTAGCTTGGTGCCTTCCTCCCGCAGCTCGTTAACACCGCCCAAAGTAAAGCCCATCTCTGGGAGAGCTTTGTCAGAGACCCATTCTTCGGAGAGCTCGGCAATTTTGTTGCGGGTGGCAAGATCGAGGTCCTTCCACTCCGTCCACAGCGTGGTGACGCCCTCTTTGCCGGCCTTGTTGCGGGCGGTGCGAATGTTCTGGAATTTCTTGCCTTTGAACTCCGTGTTAGAGGTGTCCAGGACGGCCTCCTCAGCTACTTCGAGGCGGCGGAAGCCGGGACGGGTAAAGCTTTCCCGTACCGAGTACCAGGCCGGGCGCCAGCCTTGTTCGCGGGCGAATTCTTCGAAGGCCGCTGCGGTGGCCTGCGGGTCATTGCCCGCCGGCTCGCCGAGGCTGAGTGCAATGCCGTTGTGGACGCGGTAGGCCACGTAGTTGCTGTCGTTAAAGAAGTAGCGGTTCCCCTTCCACAGGGTCATAGCGGAGAGGTGGTCACCACTGCCCTGCTCCAGGATGGCGCGAGCGTGGTCACGAACCTCAGCGGCCTCGGGGTTCGCAGGAGTAGCGAACATGCGATAGACCACCCAGGAGGTGTACATCCAGAACAGAGTGCCGACCCACTCGTAGAAAGCCCACGTCAACCAGGTGGTCGGCGCGAGCTTGAGCGGAAGTAGCGTAGCCACGACTGGCGGGACATAGCGCAGAGGGAGTTCGGCCAGGATCGATCCGGCAGTGGCTGTCTCGACGAAGCCGTCCTTGAAAAGTAGTGCGCCAACGCCCCAAAGAGCGGCCGTGATGACAAAGGCAGCTGCGATCTTTCCTGCGGCTCGGCCCAGCGCGCGCACACTTTCGTGGATGTGGAACACGCGGCGGTTCCAGATGAGCACGACGAAGCAGGTGGCCCAGGGCAGGACCACAGCGGCGAGATTCACGCCGTAGAGCACAAGGCCTTCTTGGCTAAAGTCCCACAGCTGAGCTAGAAGCACAGCGATGACGAGTACCTGGGTAAGGACGGATAGCAACCACGCAAGACGGCGTCCGCGGATGAGGCCGAAGCACAGTACGAGTTGGATGATGAGCGGCATGACGCTGGCGATGGCCGGACCCACGCCGTGGACGCGGGCGAAATCAAGGGCAGCTTGGCAGGCCTGGCTTGTGGGGTCAGCCTGGCAGATCTCAGTGGCGTGATAAGCAGCAGAGTTGAAGGACCACATCAGCCGGGTGACTGGGCTGAAGGGCCCTTCCGCCAGTGGGTCGAGCGCCACGAAGGCTGGGCCGATGGCTACCACTCCCACGATGAGCGCGGTGAGAACTCGGCGCTCGGGCACCGAGGCACGATGGAAAGCGGCTGGGCGCTGCGCGCTCGTGCGGGGCACAAAGACACTCCATGCGATACCGGCCGCGATGGACAGCACCGAGGCGCTCACGCCGAGGGCATCGCTCAAAGTACCGCCATACAGGGCCATGGTGAGCGTCAGGGCGAGGATGCTGAGGCGTACGCGGCGCTGCCAGAGGCGCGGCATCCACGCAGAAGCGAAGCCGGCTGTGCCCACTATGAAACCGATGGGTGATAAATCAGTGGAGCTCAGAAGATCATCACCCCAGCGGTTGAGGCCGATTTCTTCGATCCCGTGGGCGGCCACATAGGCCACGGGAACGGAGATAAGCTGCGCGGCAATACCAACGGCAAGTGTCCGCACGGAGCCCAACCGGTATTCCGAAGGAAGAACGAAAGCTAGGGCCATGAGGGTGAGTGCCACAACTGCGCCGAAAGTACGGCCGGTCAGGCCGATGGTTTGCGTAATGCCCGCCAGCCCTGGAACCGCGTAGGTCACGATGACCAATACCCACATCAGAAGGATCAACACCCACGTCACCGGAATGCGCCGCGCGAGGTGTCGGAGGTTGTTAGCGCTGAAGATCTGCATCTTGTACTCCATCGAAAGAATCGGTGAGGTCTGCCAGCCCGCCCCGGCGGGCAACCCAGGCAAATACTTCGCGCAGGGCGGGACGCCACACCTCGAAGGAATGGCCGCCCGGGCGGGAAGTGTAGTAGGTGGCCATGCCGGCGCCTCGTGCGGCGTCGTTCAGTTGGCCGAGCGCTTTCACCGCAGCAGTATCCCGGTTACCGGCGATGAAGATGGCCTGGTGATCGGGGTACTTTTTCGTCGCCAGCAGGTGTGCAGGATTAGCGGCTTGGTAGGCGGCTTCATCGCCACCATAGAACTTGGACACGGTGGCGGCGTGGTTTCCAATAGTGGGTTCGGCCTCGCCGGAGATGTCCACTGCCTGGCCATAGGCTTCGGGATGATTGGTGAGGATCTGTAGTGAACACGTCCCTCCGTATGACAAACCAGCGACGGTCCAATGTTGTTGATTCTCGTCGACACGGAAAGCGGTCTTGATTCCTGTCGGCACGTCGGTCGTTAGGTAGGTCATGACCTTGGCCACGGAGGTGTCCGCGCAGATGGGGTTGGCGGTCTCACTGCCGGTGGCATCGACCGCCACGACGATGGGGCTTAGTCCCCCATTGGCGCGTTGGAAGGCATCGGCGGTTTCGGCCGCCTCGCCGGAGCCGAACCACTGCTCCGGACCACCCGGGTTGCCGTGGAGCAGGACTAGAACGGGAAGGTTTATATCCTTTTTGCTCCAATAGGCCGGCGGGATGTAGGCAATGGCCTGGCGCGCGCTGAACCCTGAGATGGCACCCGGAAGATCCACGTGCACAATCACAGCGGAATCCGAGGATTTCATGGCCTTGAATTGGCTGTAGTCCATCTCTTGGGCCACCGGCGTGGGATCGAGCGAGGCGATGTCCGGATAGGACTGGTACTCCATATTGGCCAGACCGGCTACCGCAAGTGCCGAGAATGCCGCAATCACGGCCATGAGGACTCGTCGGCCCGCATGGTGAATGAGGGAGATGAGCGCTGCAATGGGGACAAGCCCGGCAACAAAGAGGTAGAACGGGACGTCCCAGTGCTTGAGCACGAAGAATGCCACGGTGGCAATGACTGCGGCGAGAAGGAAGGACACGACATCGCGTTTGCGCAGGCGCCACGCAATGAGCAGCGCACTGATGACCAAGATAGCAATGTAGATCCCACCGTTCACGGGGTCCGTCAGCGGTAGGCCTAGCACAGACTGGATGAAGTTATTCACGGATTAAACATAGACCCACGCCGTGGCGAAAGCGCTGTAGTCTCCCTGTGAATATGCCCGAATAGCTGTGATCTTGATTGAATACTTGCGCTAAACCGAACGAGCGCGACGAATGATCTCCGGAAGCTCTGCCAGGACCACGTCAATGTCCTCTTCGGTGGTGAGGCGTCCCAGGCTAAAGCGCAGGGAGCCGCGTCCGTGTTCCTCGTCGATGCCCATGGCCTCGAGCACGTGGGACATGCGGTTAACACCCGCGTGGCAGGCGGAGCCGGCGGAGGCTTCGATACCGGCGGCATCCAGCAGCATGATGAGGCTGTCCCCATCCGTGCCAGGGAAGGACACGTGCAGGTGGGAAGCCAAGGTGGGCTCGACGGAGTTGATGATGACGTTGTCGATACTGTCCTCAATGCCGGCCTTGAGCTTGTCGCGGAGTGCGCTCAGGCGAGCGGTCTCCTGCTCCATGTCCGCGACAGATTCACGCAGGGCCGCGGCGAGTGCGCTCGCGCTGGCCACGTCCACGGTTCCGGGGCGGATGCCGCGCTCCTGGCCGCCACCGAAGGCGATGGGTTGAGGCGCCGGGGTGCGGCGCGCGAGCAGCAGGCCAATCCCGCGCGGCCCGCCGAACTTGTGGGCGCTGGCCGCCAATGTGGTGGCACCCAGCTCATGAAAATTGATGGGCAGCTTACCGGTGACCTGCACGGCGTCGATGTGCACAGGGGTGTTCTGCGCGGCGGCGCGCTGGATAATGTCCCCAACCGGCTGGATGGCGCCGGTCTCGTTGTTGGCCCACATGCAGGTGGCCACCGCGGCCGGGGTATCCAGGGCTGCGAGGTCGCTGACGTGGCCGGTGGAATCAACCGGAAGCAGGTCAACGGTAGCGCCATGCTCAGCGCGCAGCTTGTCCACGGTCTCGAGGACGGCGGGGTGCTCGATGGGGGTCGAGATGATGTGCTTCTCCGCCTCCGGTGCTGCGCTTTGCGCAGCACGGAAGAGACCCTGGATTGCGATGTTGTCGGCCTCCGTGCCGGAGGAGGTGAAAACTACCTCGATGGGTTCGCAGCCCAGCAGCTCGGCGACGGTCTCGCGGGCGTCATCCAACACGGAGCGCGCCTTGCGCCCGGAGCCATAGGCAGAGCCGGGGTTCAGGGACCCGGCGGCGTCGACCCAGGCGTCGATGGCACACTGGCGCATGGGTTGGGTAGCTGCGTAATCGAGGTAGCGAGGCATTAGTTGCCGGCCCCCTTGCGGGACTCAAGCTCGGAGACCAGCGCCGGGGCGATCTCGTGGAGGTCGCCCACCACGCCGAGGTCGGCGATCTGGAAGAACGGCTCGTCCTGGTCTTGGTTGACCACAACGATGGTCTCCGAGGTCTGCATGCCGGAGGTGTGCTGGATTGCACCGGAAATACCCAGGCCGATGTAGAGCTTCGGGGAGACGGTCACGCCGGTCTGGCCCACCTGGTGGGCCGGGTCGTAGAAACCCTCATCCACGGCGTCGCGGGTGGCGCCGACGGCGCCACCGAGGACGTCGGCAAGCGGCTCCACCACGTCGGCGAATTTGTCGCCCACGCCGCGGCCGCCGGCGACGACGACCTTCGCGGAGGTCAGCTCCGGGCGGGCGGTCTTCTCCGCCGGGGTGAAGGTGGTGACGATGACGTCCTTCGCGGTGGCGGCGGGCAGTTCGAAGGGAGCGGGTGCCGCGGTGACCGGCTGGGGTTCAGCAGCCACGGAGCCAGGGCGCAGGGTGTAGACCACAGAGCCGGTGGCCGTGGAGGAGGTCTCGTAGGAGCCGCCGAAGATGGTGTGGTGCGCGGTGCCGTCAGCGTTGATGCCGTCGACGTTGACCAGGGCGCCCGAGCCCAGGCGGGCGGCGAGGCGGCCGGCGATCTCGTTGTTGGTCGGGGTGGCGGCCAGCACGATGGGCGCCGGGTTGTTGGCGGCCAGGGCGTGGAGGGCGTCGACCTCCGGGGTAACGATGCGCTGCTCATAGTCCGCGGCGGTGGCCTGAACTACCTGGGCTGCACCGAGGTTGCCCAACTCGGCGTCGAAGGAGGCGGCGGTGGCGGCGTCCTTGGCCACGACCACGGCGGAGACGGTACCAAGTGCGCGGGCGGCGGTGATGAGCTCGCCGGTAACGGGGCTGAGCTGCTCTGCTTCGTGCTCAACCAGGACATAAACGTGAGACATATCTTTTCTCCTTTAACCCTCGATGAGATTCTTGGCGGCCAGGAAGTCCGCGACCTTGGCGGCAGCCACGGCCGGATCAGGATCGGTGATGACCTCACCGGCGGTGCGGGCCGGGCGCTGCGCGGAGGCGGTAACCGTGGTGGTGGACGGCACGCCGTCGATGCCCAGGTCCGCCACGGCGAGCGTGGTGACCTCAGCCTTCTTGGCGGCCATCAGGCCCTTGAAGTTGGGGAAGCGCGGCTTGTCAGCCTTGTCGGTAAAGGACAGGATGGCCGGAAGGTTAGCGCTAAGCTCCCAGTGGCCGTGGGCGTCCTCGCGGGTGCCGGTGGCGGTGGCCCCAGCCAGGGAGGCTGCCTTGAGCTCAGTAAGCGCGGGCAGCTGGCGGTACTCGGCCAAGAGTCCTGCGATAAGACCGGTGGAGGCATCCGAGGAATTATTGCCCAAGGTGATGACCTGGACCTCGCCGAACTTCTCGGCCACCTTGTTGATGGCTGCGTTGAGGGCCCAGGCGGTAGCCAGGGCGTCGGCGCCAGCGAGGGCGTCGTCCGTCACGTGCACGGCGTGATCCGCGCCCATGGCCAGGGCCTTGCGCAGGGCCTCATCGGCAGCGGCCGGGCCCATGGTAAGCGCCACGACCTCATAGCCGGCATCAGCGTTATCGTCGCGCAGGCGCAGGGCCTGTTCGACGGAGTACTCGTTGACCTCGTCGATGACGTTATCCACCGAGGTGCGGTCCAAGGTGTGGTCCGCCTCGAGGGTCTTCGTTGACCACGTATCCGGTACGTGCTTGACCAGAGCCACAATGACTGGCATGTGGGCACTTCCCCTTCCGTAAATTTTGAAACTATTAGGGTGCGTAATTACCTTCGGACGATACTACTCGCGGTCCACACAACACCGCGACTCCCTTCGCCCCGATGCGCGTGACCACGAGGGTCTTGGCCGTTGAACCCTTCAGCTTGAGCTTCTTGCGCAACTGATCCGGGTTGACATCTTGCCCGCGTACCAGGATTTCCAGCGAGCCAACATCATGGGCAACCATGGCCGCCTTGAGCTTTTTCATGGGGACCATCTCGATGAATTCAAATCCGGACGTGCCGTGAGGCAGGCGGTCACCGGTGAGGTAGGCAATGCGCGGGTCCAGTTGGTGCAGGCCTTCCCGCGCGGCGTAGTGGCGCACCAGCCCGGCGCGCACGATGGCGCCGTCGGGGTCGATGAGGAAGCGGCCGATGGGGCCGGCGTCGGGAAGCTCGTGCTCTGCGATGCCGTCATCAATGACGTCCGTGTGTATTCCTTCGGGCGTGGTGGTGAGGACCACTGCCCTCTTCCCCGTTCCCAGCCCCGGGGTGTACAGGCAGGTCTCCTTCACCCCGCCGTCGAGGCTGACCACGCAGGCCAGCCCCTCCCATTCGGAGTGGTCGATTCCCGGCGCGCATTTGATGGCCATCTCACCGTGGGTAGCTAGCAGGTCTGCCGGTGGTGGTAGCAGTTGGTCAAGCCGGGTGATGCGGTTGCCGCCTTGGCGCCGGGCGGGATCGGCGATGCAGACCTGGGCGGTGGTCGTGGTGGTCAGAGCATCTGCGCGAAAGACGGGGTGCTCAATGTTGTGCCGCGCCATGGCTACGCGCGAGGCGTCAAGGTCGCTGCCCACATAAGCGCCGGGACGATAAGCCTGCCCCTCGGTGCCGATGGAACACGTGAGGTCGTGGACGAGGTCCACGTTGCGCTCCTGGAGGAATTGTGCGCGGTAAGCCGCCACCGCAGGTGGCGTGGCCTGTTGTGCAGAGTCGTGGTCCATGAGCCAATCCTGCGGCAGCTTTCCGGAACTGCGTGCTTGGATGAGCTCAGCTACGGCGCGCCCATAATCACCGAACTGGGCCTGCAGCTTGGCGACGTCCCTCAGGTGTGCCTTCTTTGTTCCCTCCAGGTCCGCCGCGGCGGCGTCGATGGCGGCTGCATTCTCGCGCAGGAAGGCGACTTCGTCCAGCGTGTAGCTCATGGTGTGCTTTTCTAAATGCGGTTGACGGGGAATGTGGTGAAGTACTCGCGGTAGCGTTCATCGTCCCGGGGATCCCCGATGATGGGGCGCAGATCGGAGAAGGAGGCATCGTCCAAGACTTCCTTGACGCTGGAATAGGACGTGAGGCGCTTGAGCTGCGCCCAGGTGGGGATGGCTAGGCGTACCAGCCCGGCGCGCCAGCCGTCGAGTACCAGTTGTGGGTCGAACCAACCGGCGTCATCGGCCTCCCCTGTTTCGCCATCCGGTTCTTGGCCCTCGGGAAGCACACCGATGAAAAAGAAGGTGTCGAACCAGTGGTTATTGTCCTCGCCTGCCCAGCGGGACCAGGGAAGGAACATGTCGGCGTCGACACGCATGCCGTTGTGTTCCAGGAATTCGGTAAAAGAAATCTCGTGGGATTCCAGTAGCTCGCGCTCGCGGTGATAGCGCGAGGCATCGGAGACTAGGCCGTCTTCGCGGATGGCCAGCAGCGTGCCGGCCTCTTCGAAAAGTTCCCGGGCCGCGGCGAAGACAAGGGCGTGGGCCTTGTACTTGGTGACACCCATGCGGCGTGCCATGGACACCACTGAGCGGCCTGCCCACAGTTCGCCGGAGTCCCAGGTGCGGGGTGGGAAGTCACGCGGGTCTACCCCGCCGCCGGGAAACACGACGTGGCCGGGGTAATTGCGCATGGTGCGCACGCGTTCCTGGATCCACACGCGCAGACCCTCTGCGGTATCGCGCAACAGGAGGACGGTAGCGGCCAAGCGTGCCCCATTGAAGCCGGTGGTTTCGCCAGGGTCGATGGCGTCAAGGCTGTCGTGGATGGACTGGCTCATGCAACTTTCCGTGCCCGCGAAGGAGCAGAATTCTTGGGGTGAACTAGAGATTAGCGGGTGCGCCGGGCGAAGTACCGCTCCCCAATGCGATCCACCTGGATGGGCTGGTGGAAGGCCTTGGAGAGGTTTTCCGACGTCAGGACAGAATTAATGAGTCCTTTGGCCACGACCTTACCCTCATCCAAGAGCATCGCATGCGTAAACCCGTAAGGTATTTCCTCCACGTGGTGGGTGATCATGACAATCGCCGGGGCATCCGCATCGAGCGCTAGGTCCCCGAGGTAGCCCACCAGGTCCTCGCGTCCACCCAAGTCCATGCCGGCGGAGGGCTCATCCAGGATGAGCAGCTCCGGGTTGGCCATGAGCGCGCGGGCGAGGATGACGCGCTTCTTCTCGCCTTCGGAAAGGGTGCCCCAGGTGCGCTTGGCCAAGTGGGATGCGCCAACTTGAGCCAGGATGTCATCTGCTCGGGAGAAATCCATGTCTTGGTAATCCTCGCGCCAGCGTCCAAGCACGGCATAGCCGGCGGAGACCACGAGATCATCCACGCGCTCATTGTCCGGGATGCGGTGCTGGACGGCGGCGGAGGAAATGCCGATGGCTGCGCGCAGATCGCGCATATCTGTCTTGCCCAGCCGCTCCCCCATCAGGTAGGCCACGCCCGCGGACGGAAACTCTTCGGCGGCAGCTATCCGGACCAGCGAGGTCTTGCCCGCACCGTTGGGGCCGATAATAACCCAGCGCTCGTCGAGCTCCACCTGCCAGTCGATGGGCCCCACCAGCGTGCGTCCGCCCCGTCGCAATTCGACGCCGCGGAAGTCAATCAACCAATCCTCGTCGGTGTCCATCAGTTCAGGGTCTTGCTGGCTTTGTTGCTCTGGAGTGTTCACACGCACCATTGTGGCCGAAACCTTCCGCCCCCGGTGAAACTGACACAGCCTTCCCCGGTGAAACTGCCACAGCTGCATTATTCTATGGGCATGACTCAACGCCTTGGTATCGACGATGTCCGCCCCTCCCTCTCCCATAACGCAGCCTCGAAAGCTGTAGTCGGAGAGGTTGTCCCTGTCACCGCCTTGGTGTGGCGTGAGGGCCACGATGCCGTCGCCGCGACGCTGTCGGTGTGGAACACTGACTCCCCGTCCACTTCTGCCGTAACCATGACGGTGGATCCGGAGAATCCGGATCGGGTCCACGGCGTGTTTAGCCCGGCCACCGCCGGCCGCTGGTTCTTCCGCGTCGATGCCTGGTCGGATCCGATGTCCACCTGGCGCAACGCGGTGGTCAAGAAGATGGAGGCCGGTCAATCCACGCAGGAGCTCAGCAACGATCTCTTGCACGGTGCCGAGCTCTTCGAGGAGGCGGCAATCCAGTGCCCGAGCGACAAGGCGGATCTGCTCTTTAAGGCGGCGAAGGAGCTGAAGGATGAAACGGGGGACGTCGACAAGCGCGTGCGCACCGCGCTATCCGACGAGGTCGCGGACGTCCTCCACCACCACCCCCTGCGGCACCTGCTGGTGGAGGGTGACATTCACGAGGTCCTCGTGGAACGCCGCGAGGCCCTCTACAGCTCCTGGTACGAGCTCTTCCCACGCTCCACCGGTGGCTGGGATGACGAGGGCAACCCCGTGCACGGCACATTTAAGACCACGGCACAGGCACTCGAGCGAGTGGCAGCCATGGGTTTCGATACCGTTTACTTCCCACCCATCCACCCCATTGGCAAGGTGCACCGCAAGGGCCGCAACAATTCGGTGGTGGCTGAGCCCGATGATGTGGGCTCGCCGTGGGCCATCCAAGATCACTCCACCACGCACCCGGACCTGGGCACCATGGAGGACTTCAAGGAGCTGGTCAAGAAGGCCGCTGACTTGGGCCTGGAGGTGGCCCTGGACCTGGCTCTGCAGGCCTCCCCGGACCACCCGTGGGCTAAGACCAACCCGGAATTTTTCACCGTCCTGGCCGATGGCACCATTGCCTACGCGGAGAACCCGCCGAAGAAGTACCAGGACATCTATCCTCTGAACTTCGATAACGACCCGGACGCCATCTACGCGGAAATCTATCGCATCGTCATGATCTGGATCGAGGCCGGCGTGCATACGTTCCGCGTGGACAACCCGCACACCAAACCGGCTAACTTCTGGAATTGGCTGATTTCCAAGGTGCACGTCACCCACCCGGAGGTCATCTTCCTCGCCGAGGCCTTCACCCGCGCCCCGCGCCTGTTCGGCCTGGCCAAGGCTGGATTTACGCAGTCCTATACCTACTTCACGTGGCAGACCTCCAAGCACGAGCTCACCGAATTCGCGCAGATGCACGTGGAGCAGGCCGATATCTGCCGCCCCAACCTCTTTGTCAATACCCCGGATATTCTCCACGAATCCCTGCAGACCGGTGGGCGCGCCATGTTCGCCATTCGCGCTACGCTGGCTGCGACTCTCTCCCCGCTGTGGGGCGTGTACTCGGGCTTCGAGCTCTACGAGCACCAGGCCGTCAAGCCGGGCAGCGAGGAATATCTCGACTCGGAGAAGTACGAGCTGCGCCCGCGCGACTTCCAGGCCGCCGTCAAGTCCGGTGATTCCCTGGAATCCTATATCCGCCTGCTCAACCTCATCCGCCGCGAAAACCCGGCCCTCCAGCAGCTGCGCACGCTGCGCTTCCACAACACGGATAACGAGGCCATCATCGCCTACTCCAAGGCCGATCCCGCTACCGGAAACGTGGTGCTCGTGGTGGTCAACCTGGATCCGCGCAATGCTCAGGAGGCCACGGTCTTTGTGGATCTGGCCGCCGTGGGCCGCCACCCGGGTGAACACTTCACGGTGCAGGACACCATCAGTGGTGCAGCCTACGAGTGGTCCGACCGCAACTTCGTGCGCCTGGAGCCACTACGTGACGTCGCCCACATCTTCATCCTCCCGCCAGCCCACCATGACCTGCAGGAGCACATTGCCTGGCGCCGGGTGAACGACTACCGCGCCTAGGTTCTTAGGCCCCTGAAACCCCGCGCTGAACCCGTACCCCCTTCGTGGGTAGCGCGGGGTTTCTTTTCTGCCCCGCGAGCGGGTGTTGTTCGGTAATTTGGTCTGTATGAACATCCCGGCCTCAGACCTCGAACGCCTTAACAACTGCCGCCACCACGCGCCCCATGATTTTTATGGCTGGCACGACGGAACCGTCCGCACTCGTCGCCCCGGTGCCGAAGCCGTCGAGCTCGTCACCGCCACTGAAACCGTCGCCATGCGCGCGGTTGGGGATGATATCTGGGAGGCCCCGCTCGTAGAGGAAGCAGACTACCGCCTGCGCATCACCTACCCGGGCCAGCCCGCCATCGAGGTAGCGGACGGCTATCACTTCCTGCCCACCTTGGGAACATTGGATCAGCACCTCATCGGGGAAGGCCGCCACGAGCGCCTCTGGGAAGTACTGGGTGCAAATCTCAAGAGCTACACCACCGACCTGGGTGAGGTCGAAGGAACCGCATTTGCCGTATGGGCGCCCAACGCGGAGGGCGTGGCCGTGGTCGGTGACTTCTGCGGCTGGAACCCTACCCAGTACCCCATGCGCAGCCTCGGCTCCACGGGCATTTGGGAGGTCTTCATCCCCGGTGTGGGCGAAGGCGAGCGCTATAAGTTTGCGGTCCACGGCAAGAACTCCCAGCGCATTGATAAGGCGGATCCCCTGGCCAAGCGCACCATTGCCCCGCCGGAGACCGCCTCCGTGGTGGCCCGCTCCAATTTCAAGTGGAGCGATGAAGAGTGGATGAGCAAGCGCACCGGGGACCTCGACGTCCCGATGAGTGTCTACGAGCTCCACGTCGGCTCCTGGAAGGTAGGCGCCAACTACAACAGCTTGCGTGAAGAGCTCATCCCTTACCTGGTTGAGCACGGCTTTACCCACGTGGAGCTGCTGCCCGTGGCCGAGCACCCCTTCGGCGGTTCCTGGGGTTACCAGGTCTCCGGCTACTACGCTCCCTCCGCGCGCTGGGGCTCCCCGGATGAGCTGCGCGCGCTTATCGACGACTTGCATAACGCTGGCATCGGCGTCTTCATCGACTGGGTGCCCGCGCACTTCCCCAAGGACGAATGGGCGCTGGGCCGCTTCGACGGGCAGGCACTCTACGAGCACCCGGACCCGCGCCGCGGTGAGCAGGCCGATTGGGGCACCTACGTCTTCGACTTCGGCCGCAACGAGGTTCGCAACTTCCTCGTGGCTAACGCCCTGTACTGGGCCGAGGAGTTCCACGTGGATGGCCTGCGTGTCGACGCCGTTGCTTCCATGCTCTACCTGGACTACTCCCGCGAGGAATGGCTGCCCAATATCTACGGCGGGCGCGAGAACCTGGAGGCAGTCCAATTCCTCCAGGAGACCAACGCCACGCTGAACCGTAACCACCCGGGCGTGCTGACCATCGCAGAGGAATCCACCTCCTGGCCAGGTGTGACCGCCCCGACGCATGAGGGCGGCCTAGGCTTTAGCCTGAAGTGGAACATGGGCTGGATGAACGACACCCTGGAGTACTTCAAGCACGAGCCGATTCACCGCCGCTACCACCACGGCGAGCTCACCTTCTCTATGGTCTACGCCTACTCGGAGCGCTACGTGCTCCCGTTTAGCCACGACGAGGTGGTCCACGGCAAGGGCTCCTTGTGGGAGCGCATGCCGGGCGATGACTGGAACAAGGCCGCGGGCCTGCGCGCGCTGTACGGCTACATGTTCTCCCACCCGGGCAAGCAGCTGATGTTCATGGGACAGGAGTTTGGCCAGACCACCGAATGGGCAGAGGGCCACTCCGTAGACTGGGCCAACTTGGAGGGCTGGGGCAACGAGTGGCACCACGGCATCAAGCGTCTGGTGCGCGACCTCAACGCGGTGTACAAGCAACAGCCAGCCCTGTGGACACAAGACTTTACGCAGGATGGCTTCCAGTGGGTGAAGGCTGACGACGCCAATAACAACATGCTCGGCTACGTCCGCTATGGCAAGGACGGCTCCGCCGTGTTGGCAGTGTGCAACTTCTCCGGCAGCTCGGTGCCGAACTACGACCTCTGGGTACCGCGCGATGGCGAGTGGGAGCTAGTCATCAACACAGACGACTCCGTCTACCAAGGTGCTGGCAACGACCTTGCCCACCGCGTGCGCTCCGAAGACAACCACGTACAGCTACACCTGCCGGCCAACTCGGTGCAGTGGTATGCCTTCCGCGGCTAGTTTCTAAGAACACAACTGCCCGACCTGCCAAAGATCACCGCTGAGATCGAATTCCAGCCGCTAGTTTTGGCAACTCGGGCAGTTGCAGTTTTCAGTCTTGTGCGTGAGTATCGAGGAAAGCTCTTACGCGAGCATCAATGTCATCGCGCAACGCATCCATTCGCTCCCCTCCCTCTAGACCACGCACGGACGGGTCCTCAATCTCCCAACGCTCAGCCACTCCGTCATAGTCGGCATCACCAACGATGATGACGTGATCCACCGAAGACGCGAGGCCGGCATCAAGCAACGTTGGCGTTCCTGACATGTCGGCGCCAACCTTTGCAAGAGAGGCCTGCGCCTCGGCGTTCACGCCCTGCGCACGATGCTGTTCAGTGGTCTTTACGCCTGCGGAGTGAACTTCCCAATCGGGCGCATGCTTCTTAGCTAAGGCAGCCGCCATCTGAGACTTACCGCGGTTGGTATTGCAAAGGAAAAGTACGGAGGTCATGCCTCCGCACTTTAGTCATATTTCGGTGTGCCTGTAGGGCCAGATCCCTAGTTCTTCTTCACCGCGTAGTACACCGGCAGGGACTTCCAGTTGAACGTCACGTCCTGGACGTTCTCGGACCAGCCGCCGACCACGTTTGGGTAGAACAGCGGGATTGAAGGAAGGTCACGCAGCAGCAGCTCCTGTGCCTGGTTGTAGAGCTTCGCGGCTTCCTCCTCATTTGCGGCGCCGTTGGCCTTCACAATCAGTTCATCGAACTCCGGGTTGGAGTACTTCGAGTCATTGGAAGCTACACCCGTGGTGAAGTTTGGCCCAAGGAAGTTACCCATCGAGGGATAGTCGGCGAACCACGCCGTGCGGTAGGCGCCATCCATCCGCTCGGTGCGGTAGGCATCGCGGAAGGACTTGAAGTCCGGGTAAGGGTTGCCCATGGCCTGGATTCCCAGCGTGTTGCTGATGTTGTTAGCCACGGCATCGGCCCAGTCCTTGTTATCACCATCGGTGTTGTAGTTGATCGGGAACGAGCCTTCAAAAGCACCGTACATCTTATCGGCCTCCGCCCACAGCTTCTTCGCCTCCTCCGGGTTATAGTCCAGGTTTTCCGAACCGGGCAGGCTGTCGTTGTATCCGTTCAGCACCGGTGACGTGAACTCGCGGGCCGGTGTGCGGGTGCCATGGAAGATGGTCTCCGCGATCTCCTCACGGTTGATAGCCATCGAGATTGCCTTGCGGCGCAGCGTGCCTTCTTCCCCACTAAAGTGCGGGGTCTCCATGTGGATGGACATCTCCAGATAGGTAGCGGCCGGCTTGGTCTCCTGACGGCCGGCCAGGTCCTGCTCATAGCTGCCGAAGGCAGACGAAGGAATGGCTTCGAGCACGTCGAGGTTATTCGCCAACAGGTCCATGTAGGCCGCGCTGGAATCGGCGTAGAAGGCGAATTCGATGCCGTCGTTCTGCGCTGCGCGGTCGCCCTTGTACTCCGGGTTCGGCTCGATGATCAGGTTCTGGTTGTGGTTCCATTCCTTGATCTTGTAGGGGCCGTTCGACACCGGGGATTCGCCAAAGCCCTGTGGGTCCTCCAGCGCGGCCGCGGGGACTGGGAAGTAAGCGTTGTAGCCTAAGCGGCTCGGAAAGTCGCTCTCCGGTTGGGTGAGTTCGATGGTGAAGGTGCGTTCATCGATGACCTTGAGGCCCTCCATTTCTTTGACGCCTTCCCCGTAGCCCTTGATGGAGGAGAAAAAGCTCTCATTGAGCTGCTCGTTGGCCACCGCGTAGTTCCACGTATCGACGAAGGTAACCGCGGTCACAGCAGAGCCATCGGAGAACTTCAGGTCCGGCTTGAGCGTGACCTTGTAGGTCTTCTCCCCTTCCTTGTCGATGGACTCGGCCATTTCGTTGTGCACGTTGCCGTCGGCGTCGTAGTACACCAACCCGGAAAACAGCATGTCGACGATGCGTCCGCCGCCGTTCTCGTTCGTCATCGCGGGAATGAGCCCCTGCTGCGGTTCGGTACCGAGCACGCGAACATAGTTGGAGCTGCCGGCACTATCGGAGCTATCGCTTCCGCAGGCGGCAAGGGTAAGAGCAAGAGAGGCGGCGCCGACGGCGCCGAGGAGCTTGCGCATGAGAGTCCTCCTGAAAGAGTCAAACAATTATTGTGCTACATGACACTAGAAGGAATTTAACATGAGTTGGGTCACATAATTTCTTGAACGCAAAAACCCTCAGGAGAGGACTCAACTGAGCCATCCTGAGGGTCCATCCCGCGATAGTCCGGGAAGGTCGTTCTCGGGCCCGGCACAAGCTAGGCGCTAGTAATACGCGTCTTTAGTACAGCGCGCTGGCCAACTTCGTGCGTGCGGCCAGTACGCGCGGGTCACCGGAATCAAAGAGTCCAAAGAGCTCCAAGAGGCGGGTCTTGAGCTGTTCCTTCTCATCCCCAGCGGTGCGCTTCATGGCCTCAATGAGGCGCTCGAAAGCTCGGTCAGGGGCACCGGCGACGACCTCCGCGTCGGCGGCGTCGAGTTGCTTTGACACGTCCTCTGGGGCAGCATCCGCAGCGACGATGGGATCCTCGCTACGGTTAGCCGGGTCCAAGCGCTTGAGCAGCACAGTGGTGTCGCGCGCCTGTTTAATCTCGGCATTGTCCGGCTCGGCGGCCAAAATCTCCTCGTAGGTAGCGATGGCAGCGTCGAAATCGCCACGGTTGAGCGCGTCCTCAGCCAGGCTCAGGCGCGGATCTGCTGCTTCTTCCTCTGGGCTCTCCCCCGCCACATCTTGGTCAGGCAAACCCTTGAGCTGGGGGCCGAGCTTGTCGACGATCGCCGCTACCCACTGCTCCAGGTTCTCGCGCGGCTGCCCGCCCTCGAAGTTGGTGACGGGCTGGCCGGCTGCGATGGCAACGGTGGTCGGCAGATTCTGCACGCCGAAGACCTGCGCCACCTGGGGCACGACATCAGCGTTGATATAGCCCACGATGAACTTCAGCCCACCGGCAGCCGCCATCTCCTCGAAGTCCTTCTTGAGCTGCTCGGAGGCTGGGGAGCGCGGCGAGCCGATCAGGGCGATGACGGGCACCTCGGCGGAGCGGCGCACCAAGTCATTCTCGAAGTTCTGCTCGGTGACCTCGAAGAAAGGGGCAATTCCTCCGCCGGAGTTAGCAGCTCCGGCATTTGCGGATTGAGCTTGCGCCCGCGCCTCCGCCTGCTGCTTGATGGCGCCGAGGTCGAGGGCTCCTCCTACGTACGGTCCGGTCACTTATTCTCCTCCAGGTAACGATTAACGGAATCTACTTTTTGGGTTATCTGCCCGGTCACGCCTTCGCGGATATCGGCTTTAATCACCAGGCTGGTGCGCGGCGAAACCGCGCGCACGGCATCGGTGGCTTCCTTGATAACCGCGAAGACCTCATCCCACTCACCTTCGACAAGGGTAAACATCGCATTGGTCTCATTGGGCAGGCCGGAGGCCCGGACCACACGCACGGCTTCGGCGACGGCCTCGGACATCTCGGCGCGTTCATCACCCACGACGGAGGGGGCTACGGAAAAGGCAACAATCATGCCCGCTATCCTACCGCCGCTCCCAGCAGTGCCGGTGCCAATGGCGACGGTCGTCAGCGCGCCCACCGGTATCCCGCGGCCACGCAACAATGTGCGCCACCCCAGGAGGGATGTTGTGGTTGCATCCCGGGCACACGTAGTACTTCTGGGCGGCGGCACTACCGACGTGCCGCATGAGGAATGGCTCCCCATTGGTCCAGCGCGGACCGGGTACCGTCTGGGAGCCGAGGAACGAGCTTCCATCGCGCGGCAGTGACCGTGGCTTCTCACGAATTCTGCGGTTGCGGCGTGGCACTAGAACAACCGCAGCTCATTGGACTCGATGCCGCGCAGCTCTTGGTAGTCCAGGACGACGCAACGGATACCGCGGTCTTCCGCCAAGGTCCGCGCTTGGGGCTTGATTTCCTGCGCTGCGAACACACCGTGGACCGGTGCTAGCAAGTCATCGCGGTTGAGCAACTCAAGGTAGCGCGTGAGCTGCTCGACGCCATCAATTCCGCCGCGGCGCTTGACCTCGACCGCTACGAATTCATTCTTAGAGTTCTTGGCCATGATGTCTACCGGACCAATCGCGGTGGGGTACTCGCGGCGCACCAGCGAATACTTCTCCCCCAACGTTTCGATGTGTTCCGCCAACAGCTCCTGCAAGTGGGCTTCCACGCCATCCTTGACCAAGCCGGGGTCTTCTCCCAGATCCATGTCGATCTCCTGGTGGATCTGGGCGATGGTGATACGCAGCTGCTCACCTTTCGGGTTTTCTACCAGCCACAGCTTCTCTCCTGTGTCCTCGCCGTCGATATCCTCAATCGCCGACTCCTCAAAGGTGCACGGCGGAGTCATCCAGTTCAGCGGCTTATAGGCACGGTCATCCGCATGGATGGACACCGAACCATCGGCTTTGATGAGGATGAGACGGTCCGCCATGGGAAGGTGGGCGTCGAGGCGGCCTACGTAATCTACGGAGCATTGGGCGATGACAACACGCATGCCCTCTACCCTATCGTTGGGCGCTACTTCTTTGGTAAGCGGGTAGCTCGCTGGCGCATCTGGCGATAATCCAACTTCTGTTGGCGCTTCGACGGCGCCGATTCCACCCACGCATTCAAGGCCATGATTCCGTGCGCATCAGAGGCAATCTCATAGTCCCGCCCATCGATGCTAATCCGGATGATCTGGTGACCAGAGGGCATAAAAGAAGCCTCGTCATCATCCATTGGGCGGGTGCTGCCCAGTTCGATGTCGAGGCGATTAAAGCGTTTGTTGGCGCGCGGCAATACGGAGCGAAGCTTGAAGTACTCCATGTACTCGCCGTCATAACGCACGAGGCCGTGGCGCCACGTATGGGAGTCCTTCGAAGGAAGCCGGCGCAGAAGGATGCTCGTTCCGCGGGAACGCACCGTAAAAAACCGTACTGCGGCCAGAATGACGACAACCAGAAGAATCAGTGCGCACAGACCTAAAAGAATAGATAGCCCTTGGAGCACCTGAGAGTTCATGGGGTTGATTTCCTTCACCGCGAGTAAGAAACGTTGCGTTGATTCTACCGCTCGCGGAGGAAACAATGCTAGTCCTTGCTTGACCTTTGGCGCAGATCACGAAGGAACCCCACCCCCTCATAGCGAGGGTGTGGGGTTCCTAGGTGAGAGTGGGAAGGGCGGTCATTGCTGCCCGTCGTTTCCCTCTCCGCTCATCCGTTAGCTGTTGAGGCGGCGGACGGCGCGCAATGCGGCATCGCCACGGGACCTCGTCAGCTCGCGCTCAGACTTCAGGTCTTCCTGCGCCTGAGCCTCATCGACCTCGCGAGCCCAGATGGCCCAATCGGCGAGGACGGTGATCTTGTTCTCGGACACGGAGAGGAAGCCACCCTGGACAGCGGCGACGCGACGCTCGCCGTCTGCCGGGTGGATGGTCACTACACCATTGTCGATCAACTGACCGACCATGGGCTCATGGCCAGGAAGCACGCCGATCTCACCCTCGGTGGTTTCAGCCGTCACCATGGTGGCCTTTCCGGTCCACAGCAGGCGCTCGACGGAAACCAATTCGGCGGTGATGTCAGCCATGTGCCTCTCCCTACTTCTTCTCGGTCAGCTTCTTGTACGCAGCCTCGACGTCGTCCAAGCCACCCAGGCCGTTGAAGGCCTGCTCCGGGTAGTGGTCGAATTCGCCGTTGCAGATGCGCTCGAAAGCATCGATGGTATCGGCCAGCGGCACGTAGGAGCCCGGCAGGCCGGTGAACTTCTCTGCGACGAAGAAGTTCTGGCCCAGGAAGCGCTCGATGCGGCGAGCACGCTGAACGGTGATCTTGTCTTCCTCAGACAGCTCGTCCATACCAAGGATGGCGATGATGTCCTGGAGCTCCTTGTTCTTCTGCAGAATACCGATGACACGCTGTGCCACCTCGTAGTGGCGCTCGCCCACGATGGACGGCTCCAGAATACGAGAGGTAGAGGTCAGCGGGTTCACTGCCGGGTAAATACCCTTCGAAGCAATACCACGGTCCAACTCGGTGGTGGCATCGAGGTGGGCGAAGGTGGTCGCCGGAGCCGGGTCGGTGTAGTCATCGGCCGGCACGTACACGGCCTGCAGGGAGGTAATGGACTTACCCTTGGTGGAGGTAATACGCTCCTGCAGCACACCCATCTCATCAGCCAGGGTCGGCTGGTAACCCACGGCAGAAGGCATACGGCCCAGCAGGGTCGACACCTCAGAACCGGCCTGGGTGAAACGGAAGATGTTGTCGATGAACAGCAGCACGTCCTGGTTCTGAACATCGCGGAAGTACTCCGCCATGGTCAGGCCGGACAGAGCCACGCGCATACGGACTCCTGGCGGCTCGTCCATCTGGCCGAAGACAAGTGCGGTGTCTTGAAGAACGCCCATCTCCTCCATCTCGAGGAAGAGGTCGGTGCCCTCACGGGTGCGCTCGCCGACGCCGGCGAAGACGGAGGTACCGGAGAACTCGCGTGCGATACGAGTAATCATCTCCTGGATAAGAACGGTCTTACCCACACCTGCACCACCGAAGAGGCCGATCTTGCCGCCCTTCACGTACGGGGTCAGCAGGTCGATGACCTTAATACCGGTCTCCAGGATCTCGGTCTTACCTTCCAGCTGGTCGAATGCCGGCGGCTCGCGGTGGATGCCCCACTGCTCACCGTCACGGCCCAGACCCGGCTGGTCAAGGCAGTCACCGAGGGCGTTGAAGACGTGGCCCTTGACCACATCGCCCACCGGGACGGAAATCGGCTTGCCGGTGTCGGTCACGGCGGCACCGCGGACGAGGCCGTCGGTCGGAGCCATGGACACGGCACGGACGAGGTTGTCACCGAGGTGCTGAGCGACCTCAAGGGTGACGGTCTTTGCAACAGCCTCGAGGGAAACCTCGACGGTCAGTGCGTTGTACAGTGCCGGCAGCCCGCCACGCGGAAACTCCACGTCGACGACCGGACCGATGACACGCACCACACGGCCGGCGGTAGCCGACGACTGTGTGTTCTGCTCTTGCAGAGCTGTAGTCATAATCTAGTCACTTTCTGCGCTTTCGGCGAGCGCCCCAGCGCCACCGACGATCTCTGTGATTTCTTGGGTAATCTGCGCCTGACGGGCCTGGTTGGCCACGCGCGAGAGGTCCTTGACCAGCTCGGTTGCGTTGTCAGTTGCAGACTTCATTGCGGTACGGCGTGCGGCGGACTCGGAGGCCGAGGACTCCAAGAACATCGCAAACAGGAGGCGGGACACGTACTGCGGAAGCAGTGCGTCCATGAGGGTGTCCGCATCCGGCTCGAAGTCGTAATCAGGAGTGATCTGATTGTTCGGCTCGGCGTCGGAAAGCGCGGACTCACCCATGTTGTAGTCCTCTTCCTCGATAACCGGTACCACCGGCAGCAGCTGCTGCACACGCGCGGTCTGGGTCAGCATGGACTCGAACTCGGTGTACACAACGTGGACCTGGTCGAAACCGCGAACGGTCTCGCCCTCCACGTGAATACCCTCGCGGGTCTTGGCCTGGCCATTCGAACCGGCAACGAAGCCGTCGATGATGTGGCGACGCACGTCGTGCGTCTTCTCCCAGGTCGGATCCTGCGAGAATCCAGTCCAGCTGCCTGCGACCTCGGCCTCACGGAACTTGTAGAAGCCAACGCCCTTGTTGCCGGTCACGTAGCGGACGGTCTCGAAACCCTCACTCTTGAGCAGGGCTTCCAGCTCGGCCGCCTTCTTGAAGATGTTGTTGTTGTAGCCACCGCACATACCGCGGTCCGAAGAGACCACGAGAATGGCGGCCACCTTTGCATCTTCGCGTTCCCGGAGCATCGGGTGATCCAGGGACGTGTGCGCCGCCAGCTTGTTGAGCACGTTGGACAGTTCACGTGCATAAGGCTGGGACGCCTCTACCCTGGCCTGAGCCTTGGTAATGCGCGAGGTAGCAATGAGCTCCTGTGCCTTGGTGATCTTCTTGGTGGAATTGACGGACCGGATACGGTCACGCAGTTCACGAAGATTAGCCATGGTGTTCGCTCCTCCCTTCTTTTTCTAGACGGTTAATTCTTAGAGCGTGCGAAACTCTATTTGGCCGTCTTGCGGGAGACGTTGAGCTCGGTCTTGTTCACGTCATCCGCGGCGAGCGGGTCAACCGGCGCCTCGGTGCCGAGGTTGTGGCCCTCGGTCGTGCGGAAGGACGGAGTGAAGTCCTTAGCTGCTGCAACAAGTGCATCCTTGGACTCGTCGGTCAGAGCGGTGCCGCCCTGGATCTGCTCGAACACCTGCGGGGTTGCAGAGTTGAGGTGATCGTGCAGCTCCTTCTCGAAGCGGCGTACGTCCTCGACGGGAACGACGTCGAAGATGCCCTGGTCTGCGAGGAAGATGGACACCATCTGGTACTCGACAGGCTGCGGGGAGGACTCGGACTGCTTGAGCAGCTCGACGAGACGCTCACCGCGCTCCAGCTGAGCCTTGGAGGCCGGATCCAGGTCGGATGCGAAGGCCGCGAAGGCCTGCAGATCGCGGTAGGCAGCCAGCTCAAGACGCAGGTTACCGGCGACCTTCTTCATACCCTTGGTCTGTGCGGCACCACCAACACGGGAGACCGACACACCGACGTTAATTGCCGGACGGACGCCCTGGTTGAACAGGTCGGACTCCAGGAAGACCTGGCCGTCGGTAATAGAAATAACGTTGGTCGGAATGAAGGCGGAGACGTCGTTCGCCTTGGTCTCAATGATCGGCAATGCGGTCATGGAACCTGCACCCATGTCGTCGGAGAGCTTCGCAGCGCGCTCCAGCAGACGGGAGTGGAGGTAGAAGACGTCGCCCGGGTAAGCCTCGCGGCCCGGCGGACGGCGCAGAAGAAGGGAAATCGCACGGTAGGCCTCAGCCTGCTTGGTCAGATCATCGTAAATGATCAGGACGTGATTGCCCTGGTACATCCAGTGCTGACCCAGAGCTGCACCGGAGAACGGTGCCAGCCACTTGAAGCCGGCGGCGTCGGATGCCGGAGCCGCCACGATGGTGGTGTACTCCAGTGCGCCGTGCTGCTCCAGGGTGTGGCGCACACCAGCAATGGTGGAGCCCTTCTGGCCGATGGCGACGTAGATGCAGCGGACCTGCTTGTTCTTGTCGCCAGATTCCCAGTTAGCCTTCTGGTTCAGGATGGTGTCGATACAGACAGCGGTCTTACCCGTCTTACGGTCACCAATGATCAACTGACGCTGACCGCGACCAATCGGGGTCATCGCGTCAATAGCCTTGATGCCGGTCTGCATCGGCTCTTCCACCGGCTGACGCTGCAGCACGGACGGTGCCTGCAGCTCGAGGACGCGGTCCTCTTCAGCGGTGATCGGGCCCATGCCGTCGATCGGCTGGCCCAGGGGGTTAATTACGCGGCCGAGGAATTCCTCGCCCACAGGGATGGAGAGAACCTCGCCGGTCCTCTTGACCTCATCGCCTTCTTTAAGCGACTCGAAGTTGCCCAAGACCACGACACCGATGGAGTTGGTGTCAAGGTTCTGTGCGACGCCAATCACGCCGCCGGGGAACTCGAGCAGCTCATTCGCCATGACGGACGGCAGGCCCGAAACCTGCGCAATACCGTCAGCTGCCGAAATGACCACGCCGACCTCCTCACGGGAGGCCTCCGCGGAGTAGCTCGAGGTGTAGTTCGCAATCGCGCTACGGATCTCGTCGGAGGAGATCGTCAGCTCCGCCATGTTCTTCCTGCTCTCGGTAGTATCTTCCAGCAATTACTTAATCGTTTCTGTCGTTTCGGCTTATGCCATCTGCGCACGAAGGCGAGCAATCTTGCCTGCCGTCGAGCCATCGATGACTTCGTCGCCGACGCGGATGGTCATACCACCGAGGAGGCTGGTGTCAACCTCAGAGTGGATGGACATCGCACGACCATAAATTTTGCCCAGCTTTTCAGCGAGTGCTGCCCGCTGGCTATCGTTCAGCTCACCCGCGGTGGTCACTCGCGCGATGGTACGGCCCTGCAGCTTGGCTGCGGTGTCCGCCAAACCGGCGAGATCATCAATCGGGTTCTGCTCCGGGCGGCCAATGGCCTGCAGCGCAAGCGCCTCAGTAACCATCGTGACCTTGCCGTAGAGCACGCTTGCCAGCAGCCCGACCTTGCGATCGGACGTAGCAGTACGGTCTGAAAGCAGCTGGGTCAGTTCGCCTTCGCGGTCAAGCACGCGCGACAGGGAGAAGAGCTCGTCTTCCACCTGGCCCAGCTTGCCCTCAAACTCAGCGCCACGCAGCAGTGCACGGCGGCCGAGGATGATGAGGCCACGGGCGATATCACGCGGCGTCGACCACTGTGCGGCGGCGGCCTCCTGCAGCACCTGGAGTGCAACCGGGGTGACCTTTCCGCCGAAAAGGGTCTGGGCCAGGGACTTGCGCTCCTCGGAGGTAGCGGCGTCGTCGGTCAGCGCGACACGCAGTTCGCGGTCACCGTCGAGGACGCGGACCACCTCGAAGAGGTCCTGGCCTGCCTGGGTAGCAGTCGCCACCGAGCGGTCGCCGGAGAGGAACTCATCCAGCTTGGACTCAACGGTAGCGAGTGCTTCGCGGCTAGCTGCCTTCATCGTTGCCTACTTTCCGGCCGGTGCCACAGTGTCGAGCTCGGACAGGAAGTTATCAATCGTGGAGGACTGCTTGGTGGCGTCCGAAAGTTCGCCGCCGAGCAGCTTCTCTGCCAGGTTGATGGAGTTCTGTCCGATGTCGGAACGCAGCTCAGACACGACCTGTGCACGGGAAGCTTCAAGCTGCTTCTCGCCGGCGGTCAGGATGCGACGAGACTCTTCCTCTGCAGCTTCCTTAGCCTCTGCCTCGATCAGCTTGCCGCGCTCGCGCGCCTGCTCGCGGATCTCCGCAGCCTCTGCTCGAGCATCAGCGAGCTGAGCATTGTACTTTTCCAGAGCGGCCTTTGCTTCGGCCTGCTGAGCCTCCGCACGCTTAAGGCCACCTTCGATCCGGTCTTCACGCTCCTGCAGCATCTTGTTGTATGCCGGAAGAACAAGCTTCCAGAACACAATCAGGATGATGGCGAACGGAATGATAGACCAGACCAAGTCGTACATCTTGGGCAGAAGGATAGAGTTGCCGCTCTCCAGCGGCAGGTGCTCACTTCCCTCTGCTGCAAGGTAGTAAATGACGTTGTTCATGGGGCTCCGTTCTTAAAGTTCGATTTACTTTGTGTAAAGCGCTCTTTAGAACAGGAAGCCTGCAACGAGGCCAATCAGGGCGAGGGCCTCAACGAAGGCGATACCCAGGAACATGGTGGTACGCAGCTGGCCAGCCATCTCCGGCTGGCGAGCCATGCCCTCGACGGTCTTGCCGACGAGGATACCGATGCCCAGACCCGGGCCGATGGTTGCGATGCCGTAGCCGATAGCGCCGAGGCCCTTGAGGGTGGACTCGTCAGCAGCCTGAGCAAGAATGATTTCGTTCATGATGAAAGTCGTTCCCTTTCAATGTTTTCCCGCGAATTGTTCCGCGGGGGAAGTGGTGATTTCTGGGGTATTTAGTTAACCGCGAGGTTCGCGTTGTTGTTAGTGCGAATCTGCATGCAGCGACAGTTCGATGTATACCGCCGTCAGCAGGGCGAAAATGTATGCCTGCAGGAAGATGACGATAATTTCGTACAGCGTGAACAGAACCGCTGCGACCAGAGTGAGGCCACTCAGTGCGGTCCAACCGTTGAACTGGAAGAAGAAGAAGTTCGTTGCCGAGTACAACAGGACCAAAATGAGGTGGCCAGCCAGGAAGTTCGCCATAAGACGAAGAGCCAGCGTGACTGGACGCATGACAAACGTAGAGAAAGCCTCAATCGGTACAACAAGCACGTGCAGCAACGGCGGGAGGTTAGGAATAACCACCGAGGACTTGACGAACTTGCCGAAGCCAAAGCGCTTTGCGCCGGCGTAAATCATGGCGATGTACGCAACGACTGCCAGCACGATTGGCATACCAATACGAGCATTCGGAGAGATGTTTAGGGCTGGAACAATAGTTGCTACGTTCCAGAACAAAACACCGAAGAAGATCGTGGCCAGGATCGGAAGGAAACGACGTCCTTCCTTACGGCCCAAGATGTCTTCTGCGATGTGAATTCGTACGAAGTCAATCGCATGCTCCGCTACGTTCTGCAATCCTTTAGGAACCAGCTTCGGGTTCCTGAAGGCGACAACAAAAAGGAGCACCAAGATAGCCGCCATAAACAGGCGGACCAGCATGATGCGATCCAAAGCGAACCAACCGTTGGCGAAATCGGCGAAAAGAAGATCGACGACTCCACCATCTTCGGTTACGTGCCCCGGGAAAAATTCTGGATCCAGTTCGGGTGCGTGAAACTCACCCTTCATGGCCAATGTCGTAACGCTCAGCGTTCTCTCCCGTGTTCGGGCCACACAGCTTGTCGAAGGCTATGTGGTGCGATGGACGTCTCAAGCTCTTTGCCCTGCTCACGGACTCCGTCGCACATCAGCGTAAACAGGGCAAGGATAAACCGTACTTTTTCGGGATAGCATGACGCTAACCCGCGGTAACCCGAAGAGAATGCTATCAGTTCGCCCTCAAGTTTTCGCACGTGGGGGCAGCGTTGTGAACCTAAAGGCACAGCCCAGCGCCGTGCGGCCGCATAAAACGCCCACATTCTGCCAAAACCCTACTAAGTGTATTTGGTCACACACCCGCGTTTTCCCACCTTGACGGGGGTAATGAGCGCCCGAAGCGGCGTCATTTCGCTACACAAAAAGCCACCCTCCCGGGGTCACCGGGAGCAGTGGCTCACTGAAAAAGGTCGAGAAAGGCTAAGACACGTAGGTCACGTTGGAGGTGACCACACCCCATACCTCAGTTCCCAACGTCACCGCCAGCGCCAGTAGGACGGTGACGAAGAGGGCCATCGTGTCGTAGAACTCTAGGTCCTTGATCAGCAACAACACCATGATGAGGATGACGACCTTAAGCAACCAGCCACCTAGGACCACAGCCATCGTCGTCGAGGGTGTCGTGCGTGCGGTAACAAGCACCGAGGCCGCGGTAAAGAGCACGAAGCCGCCGCCGATGGCCGCGCCAACGAGTACTCCCCAAATTCCGGGCACTCCGCGAACGCCACCCCAGATGGACAGGGACGCGATGGTTACGACGATAAGGCCGATGACCCCGAGACGCAGGGCGCGCTTGAGGGGGCGACGATGATCGTCGTAGGGCGAAAGCTCTTCGGAGGTCGTTGAATCAGTCACAGCCCCATACCCTACCTCAGGAAGGATCAGTTTCCAGCACCACACTGGTAGCCCGCGGCCGACGCCCAATCTTGCCCTGGCGCAGCGGAATCAGGGTCACGCCGAAGGCCACGCCAAGCGCGAGAACCGCCAACGCCACGGCCGCAGGGGCCGGAACGATGGAGAAGGAAACCGCACCGAAAGCCACCGCGGAGACCCACAGGTAGAGCACCAGCACGGTGCGGCGGTGTGTATGCCCCAGCGACAGCAGCCGGTGGTGAATGTGTGCCTTATCGGCAGCGAAAGGTGAGCGCCCCTGCGATACGCGGCGAATAACAGCCCAGACAAGGTCCAGGACTGGAATAAAGACCGCGGCGACCACGACGATGACGGGTGACATCAACGCCACAATATCCACGGTGCCGTACAAAGACATGTTGATCTTGCCGGAGGCGGAAGTCGACGCAGCCGCAAGGAGCAAACCAATCAGCATCGCACCGCTATCCCCCATGAAGATGCGGGAGGGCTCAAAGTTGTGAGGGAGGAACCCGGCACACACGCCAACAAGAGCGGCAGCGATAATCGCCGGCGGATACGCGGACACCGCACCGCCCTGGTCGTGCAGCACTGTCAGCGAGAAAACCAAGATGGCGCCGCCGGCGATCATGCCCAGCCCGGCCGCCAAACCGTCGAGCCCGTCGACGAAGTTGATGGCATTGATAAGCAGGACCGTAAAGAACGTAGTCAAGAGTGTCCCCTGGACCTGGTCCAAGATGACCGTAGTTCCATCACCAAAAGGCAGGAAGAGAAGCGTCCACGTCAGCCCCAATCCGCTCATGATGGCCGCGGCCACGAGCTGACCGATGAGCTTGACCAGAGCGCTCAGCTCCACCAAGTCATCCACCACGCCCACGAGGACGATGGCTGCGGCTGACCACAGCACAGCATTCATCTCAGGCGTGACGGGCATAAAGCCGCGAGTCAAGGCTGGAAGCTGGCCCGCGAGATAGACGGCGGCCGCAAAACCCGTGAACATCGCCACCCCGCCCAGCTGCGGCGTTGGCTGAGAGTGGCTATCGCGCAGACGAATCTCCGCCACCTGGCCGCTGCGTACTAAGAAGGTGCGCACCAGTCCGGTGGTGAGGTAGGTAAACGCCGCCGCGACAAAGATCACCAACGCTAGCTCGCGCAGCGGCACTCCGGTTCCAGCCACTGATGTCTCCTTAAGAGGATTGGGCGCCCGGGCGGGTGCGCAAGGACTCTGCGGATGCTCCGATGACCTCACCGATCTGCTCAGCGCTCAATGCGCCTTCGCGCAAAAGATAGGGACGGGAGCCAGACAGATCGATAATGGTGGATGGCTTGCCTACCTCGGCCTCTCCCCCGTCCAGATAGACAGTGACGGCCTTACCCAGCTGCTGCTTGGCGGCAATCGCCGTGGTGGGTGGGGTTTGTCCGGAGATATTCGCGGAGGACACCGCCATGGGGCCGACCTCACGCAAAAGCTCGATGGCGATGGGGTGCAGCGGCATGCGCAGCATCACCGTGCCGCGGGTATCTCCCAAGTTCCACGGAAGCGACGGCGCCTGCGGGACGACGATGGATAGTCCGCCCGGCCAGAAGGCCTCGATCAGCGTTTGGGCGGTATCATCCAACGACGCGACAAGACCTTTGACGGTATCCCAGGAGCCCACGAGCACCGGTACCGGCATGTCTGGGCCGCGGTGCTTGGTGGCCAGCAGGCTAGCCACGGCATCGTTATCAAAGGCATCGCAGCCCAGCCCGTAGAGCGTATCAGTGGGCATGACCACGAGCCGCCCCGACTTGGCCGCCTTGACGGCAAAGGCCATTCCTTCTTCGCGCTCGGCGGCGTCCGCACAGTTATAAATCTGTCCCTGCATTGGTCTCTCCTTTAATCCCGTTCCTGTCGGCTTGTCGACCAATCTTCGACCAATCTACTGTACTCCCCGCTGTGCCGTGACAAAGCGGGCGGTGCCAGTGAGATCCTTGAGCACCTCGATGTGGCTAAATCCTCCATGCGCGCGCAGGGCTACCTGCACCTGTTGGGAGGTGTCGTCGTCGTGCTCGATGCCCACGCGGCCACCGGGGCGCAGCAGCGCAGCGATGGTCGGGATCATCGCGTTGATGGTTTCCATGCCATCTACTCCCCCGAACACTGCCTCGTGAGGATCCTGGTAGACCTCCGGTTCCAGGTCCGGGGTCTCCGGTACGTATGGCGGATTCGTCAGCACGAGGTCAACGGTGCCGTGCAGCTCCGACAAGAGGTCCGCCTCGGTGACATCCCCTTGGACCACGTGTACGGTTCCCGCCCCGCCGTGCACTGCGGTTGCGGCGTTGCGGCGGGTGTAGGCCAGGGAGGCGTCGGCAAGCTCCACCGCCCACACCTCGGCCTGTGGCACGTAGTGCGCAACGTAGAGCGCGAGCGCACCGGACCCAGCGCACAAGTCCACGACGCGGGGAGACTGCGAGTTAAATTCCTTTGTCCCGTACGAGTTAAGTTCCTTTGACCCCGACGAGTTAGATCTCTTCAGAGATTTAACTCCCCAGTCGGCGAGCACCTCCGTTTCCGGGCGTGGAATGAACACGCCCGGGCCGACCTCAAGCTCGAGCGGACCGAACCACGCCACGCCCAAGATGTGCTGGAGTGGTTCGCGCGCTTCACGACGCCCCACCAACGCTCCATAGGCCACGTCAAACCCAGGGATCGGTTGCTCGTCGAGGGGGATGTCCATGTGCCCGCAGTGGATGAGGTGGGCGGCCAACAGGCGCGCGTCCCATTCGGGTGAAGGCACCCCGGCAGCGCGAAGGCGCTCCGTGGCATCACGAAGCGCCTCCCTATAGGTGTGAAAAGTCACCGTTAATAACCGTGCCTTAGCCTTCTAGCCCTCGGCCTCGAGGCGCTCGGCGCGCTCCTGGGCCTGCAGGGCCTCGATGAGGTCGTGCATGTCGCCGTTGAGAACGGAGTCGAGGTTATTTGCCTTGTAGCCGATGCGGTGATCGGTAATGCGGTTCTCCGGCCAGTTATAGGTGCGGATGCGCTCGGAGCGGTCCATGGTGCGCACCTGGGATGCGCGCTGCTCGCCGGCCTCGGCCTCGCGTGCCTCGCGCTCCATCTGATCCAGGCGGGCTTGCAGCACCTGCAGTGCACGCGCCTTGTTCTGAATCTGCGAGCGCTCCTTCTGACACGTCACCACCAGGCCGGTGGGCAGGTGGGTAATGCGCACGGCGGAGTCGGTGGTGTTCACACCCTGGCCACCCTTACCGGAGGAACGGTAGACGTCGACGCGGATGTCCTTGTCATCGATGTTGACTGCTTCGACTTCTTCCGGCTCCGGGTAGACCAGCACACCGGCTGCGGAGGTCTGGATGCGGCCCTGGGACTCGGTCACCGGGACGCGCTGCACGCGGTGCACGCCGCCCTCAAACTTGAACACGCTCCACGCGCCATCACGGGACGGGGTTTTGGATTTGAAGGAGATGGACATGTCTTTGACGCCACCGAGGTCGGACTCGTTGAGGCCCAGGACCTCCCACTGGAAGCCGGCCTTGTCGGCGAAACGCTCGTACATGCGGGCTAGGTCGCCAGCGAAAAGTGCTGCCTCTTCGCCGCCGGCGCCGGCCTTGATCTCCATGATGATGTCCTCGGAATCCTGCTCATCGCGCGGAGCGAGCAGATCCGCGAGCTTCTCCTCCAGTTCCACGACGAGCGGTTCGAGGCGCTCAACCTCGGGCTGGAACTCGTGGTCCTCATAGGCCATCTCTTTGGCGTCGGCCAGGTCTTGGCGGGCCTGGACGAGTTCATCGTTGACAGCAACGATGGGGCGCAGTTCAGCGTAGCGCTTGGACAGCTTGCGGAACTGCTTCTGATCTCCGGCTACGTCCGGGTCAGCCATCTGCATCTCGATGCCCTGGTACTCGGAGACGATGTCATCAACGAGGGAAACCTGGTTCGACATTATTTGTAGTCCTCCTCATCCATATCTGCCGCCATGGGCGCAGACGAGGCCACCTGCATGAGGAATTCGCCGTTGGAGCGGGTCTTCTTGAGCTGCTTGATCAGCAAATCGATGGCAGCAAAGGAATCCAGGCCGGAAAGGATGCGGCGCAGCTTGGTCATGATGCGCGCCTCCTCCGGAACCAGGAGGAGTTCGTCCTTGCGGGTGCCGGACGGGTTGACGTCCACGGCCGGGAAGATGCGGCGCTCGGAGATGGCGCGGTCGAGCTTGAGCTCGGCGTTGCCGGTGCCCTTGAATTCCTCGAAGATGACCGTGTCACCGGTGGAGCCGGTTTCCACCATCGCGGTGGCGATGATGGTCAGCGAACCACCATTTTCGATGTTGCGGGCAGCACCCAAGAAGCGCTTCGGCGGGTACAGGGCGTTGGAGTCCACACCACCGGACAGGATGCGGCCCGACGCCGGGGAGGAGTTGTTGTAGGCGCGGCCCAGGCGGGTGATGGAATCGAGGAGGACGACGACGTCCTTGCCCTGCTCCACCAGGCGCTTGGCGCGCTCGATGGCCAGCTCCGCCACGGAGGTGTGCTCTGACGGCGGGCGGTCAAAGGTGGAGGCGATGACCTCACCGTTGACGCTGCGCTGCATGTCCGTGACCTCTTCGGGGCGCTCGTCCACGAGGACCACCATGAGGTAGCACTCCGGGTTGTTCGTGGCGATGGCGTTGGCGATGTTTTGCAGGATCGTCGTCTTACCGGCCTTCGGCGGGGAGACGATCAGCGCGCGCTGGCCCTTACCAATCGGCATGATGAGGTCGATGACGCGGGTGGTGAGGATCTTCGGGTCCGTCTCCAAGCGCAGGCGCTGGTTCGGGTAAAGCGGGGTGAGCTTGGAGAAGTCCGGGCGGTCCTTCGCAGTCGACGGATCCAGTCCGTTGACGGTGTCGACCTCCACCAGCTGGTTGTACTTGCGGCGGTTGCGGCCGTTGCCGTGGGTGTGGGTCGGGCCAGAAACCTTGACCTTGCCGGTCAGCGCGTCGCCGGAGCGCAGGCCCAAGCGGCGCACGAGGTTGTTGTTAACAAAGACATCGGAGCTGGCCGCGCGGTAGCCGGTGGTGCGCAGGAAGGCCACGTTGTTGTCCACGACCTCCAGGATGCCGCCGACTACCTGTACTTCATCGCCCTCGCGGATCTGCAGATCGTTGCCACCATTGCCGCCACCATCGCGGTCACGCCCGCGGCGGTTACGGCGGTTGCGGCGGTTACGGCGACCGCCGCCATTGTTGTCATCGTCGTTGCGGTGGTTGTCGCGGCGGTTATTGTTGTGGCCGCCACCGTTATTGCCACCATTATTGCCATTGCCGCCATTGCCGCGATCGCCGTTATCGGAGTTGTTTCCACCGCGGGACTGGTTGTCCTCGGACTTTCCATTATTGTCCTCAGCACCGTTGTTATTTCCGTTGCCCTTGGCCTCTTCGCGGGCCTCGCGCTCCTGGCGGCGGGCGCGGTTGCGGCGGGCGCGGCGAGCCTGGGAGCGGGACTCGTAGCGGTGCTCGTCGTTACCGTCGTTGTGCTCGGACTTATCAGCCTTGTCAGATTTGGCAGCTTCATCAGTCTGCTGCTTCGGCTGGTCCTGCTTGCGCTTCTTATCCTGCTCCGGCTGCTCGGACTCCTGGTCTGCGGCGCCGGCAGGGCGAGAAGCCTTGCGGGTAGCGCGGCGCGGCTGTTCGTCCTTCTTGGTCTCCGCTTGGGCTGCGGCCTTCGCGCCGCGCGCCGGCACCTGGCCGGTGGTCAGTGCGGTGATGAGATCCCCCTTGCGCAGTCCGGAGACGCCGCGAAGTCCGCGCTCCGCAGCCAGCTTGCGCAATTCCGGCAGCTTCAGGGACGCGAGATCCTGTGCTGCGGTCTTGTCCGTATCGCTCACGGATATCCTTTCGTCGCTTCACCAACGCGCGCCGTCTGTTCAGCCGCACCCGCACTGTGCGTGGTGCCGCTCCACGTGGGCGTTGGAAGCCAGTGTGTAATTGAGATGGTCCGCCGCCACCAGCGAGTTCACGCGACCGCGATCCCCGTGGGCGGTGGTTTTCTTTGGCTCTCCCCCCTCTCCGGCCCTGCGGAGCAGAACGTGAAGAACTCCTTGCTGCACTCCGAAAAGAACTCAAGGAAGCGGCCGCGGGTCAATCGCGGGGAGATATTTTAAGAAGGCGACTGCGAGCGTATCTCTACCCTCTCATTGCCGCGCGCACCGTTGGACTGCCATGAGTTTTTCACCGCAGGTGTGCACGCCGTGGAGGGAGCTCGGAGGTGCGAGGAAGGCTTTCCCCGCCAGTCGCGAACAACTATACCGCATCCATCCACCGCGCTCACACTGACACGGCTAAAGTAGTGCGCATGCTCTCCACTATGCAGGATATCCCGCTGTCCCTCACCCGCATCCTGGAGTACGGTTCCTCCGTCCACGGCCAAACCCAGGTAGTCACGTGGCACAGCGCCAATCCCGGCAACGAACGCGAAGAGACGACCTTCGCCGATATCGGTGCACGCGCCGCCGCTTTCGCCCACGCCCTGCATGACACGCTCGGCATCACTGGTGATGAACGCGTGGGCTCCCTGATGTGGAATTGCGCCGAACACCTCGAGGTGCTTTTCGGAACGGCCTGCAAGGGAGCGGTGTTTACGCCGCTCAACAAGCAGCTCATGAATGATCAGATCCGGCACATCATCAACCACGCCGAGGTTCGCGTCATCGTCGCGGATTCCCGCCTCGCCGACCAGCTTGCCCAGGTTCTGGAAGGCGTGGACTGCGTGCGCGCGGTGGTGTTCACGGGCGTCGGCAAGCCCAGCACCCCACTGCCGGGCAACGTTGACGTGTATAGCTACGAGCAGCTACTGGATGGGCGCTCCACCGTGTACAACTGGCCGGTTTTGGATGAGCACACTGCCGCCGCGCTGTGCTACTCCACTGGCACCACCGGCGCGCCGAAAGGTGTGCTCTACTCGCACCGCGCCCTGTTTTTGGAGGGGATGCAGTTGCGTTCTTCCGACTCCCTGTGCGTGACCCATGGTGAGACCTTCTTGTGCTGCATCCCCATCTATCACGTTTTAAGCTGGGGCGTTCCCTTTGCGGCGTGGATGACGGGCACGCCGCTGGTGCTTCCCGACGCCGACGTCTCCCCCGCCACCCTGGCCAAGATCATCGCCGCCACCTCCCCGCGCGTGGCGCATGGCGTGCCCACCATCTGGATTCAGCTCTTCGTGCACTACCTCAAGAACCCGCCGGAACGCATGACGCTGACGGAGATATTCGCCGGCGGATCGCCCGTCCCGCCGCAGCTCATCAAGAGCTGGGAGGAGCGCTATGGCGTGGACGTGGTTCACGTGTGGGGCATGGCGGAAACCACCACGGTGGGTACCGTGGCGCGCCCGCCCTCAGGTGCTTCGGGTGAGGCCCGGTGGGCCTACCGCATTTCCCAGGGGCGCTTTCCTTCCTCCCTGGAATACCGGGTGGTCAATGACGGCCACGTGGTCAACACCACGGACCGTAATGCCGGCGAGATCCAGGTGCGCGGCAACCTGGTGACCGGCTCCTACTATCACTCACCCACCTCAGAGGACGGCGGCGCCGCCCACGAATTCCGTGGGAAGGACGTCGAAGATGCGGCCTCCAAGTTCACGGCCGACGGCTGGCTGCGCACTGGTGACGTCGGATACGTCAACGAGGATGGCTTCCTCACCGTGGAGGATCGCGCGCGCGATGTCATCCGGTCCGGCGGCGAGTGGATCTACTCCGTCCAGTTGGAAAACCTCATCATGGCCAACCCGGTGGTGCTCGAATGCGCCGTCATTGGCTACCCCGACAAGCAGTGGGTCGAGCGCCCGCTGGCCGTCACCGTGCTCGCCGCGGATATCAGCCCCACGATTGAGACCGCCGAGCGCCTGCGTGACGGGATGCGCTCCGAACTGCCCTCCTGGATGCTGCCGGAGTACTGGACCTTCGTGAAGTCCATCGACAAGACCTCGGTGGGCAAATTCGACAAGAAGGATCTCCGTGCCCATCTTGCCGAGGGTGCCTATAACATCATCCGGCTGAAGGGCCCGGGCGAGGCGCAGCGCCTCGATACCGAAGAGGGCGCCACGCAATAAAGGGGCCGAGCGACTATAGATCTGCTATTACTCCGGCTAAAGTGTGGTTAATGTCTGATCGCGTCTTTCTGCCTACGCCCTCCCCGCGCGGTTCCACCCGCGGCGGTGCCGACGCAACGCCTCCGGACCTGCCGCCTGCATTAAGCGATGGTCGCCGCGACTTGCTCGACCGTTATGGACGCCAAGCGCGCGACCTTCGAGTCTCGCTGACCGATCGCTGCAACCTCCGCTGTACGTATTGCATGCCCGCCGAGGGCCTCGAGTGGATGCCCACTGCCCAGACACTCAGCGACGACGAGACCATCCGCCTCATCAGGATTGCCGTAACCCACTTGGGCATCCGCCAGGTGCGCTTTACCGGCGGCGAACCTTTGCTGCGCAAGTCGCTAGAGAAGATTATCGCCGCCACGACGCAGCTACGCACAGACGAAAAGTTGGCCCCCGCCACCGCACTGACCACCAATGGCTTGGGACTCCCCCGCCGCCTGGACGGTCTCATTGAGGCGGGGCTGGACCGCGTCAACATCTCCCTAGACACCATTGATCCTGAGCTTTATGCCCGCCTCACCCGGCGCGACAGGCTGGGCGATGTCTTCGCCGCCATCGAAGCCACCACAGCCGCCCACCGCGAAGGGCGTCTGGGCACGGTCAAAGTTAATGCCGTGGTTATGCCCGGAGTAAATGAAGAGGACATCGTCCCCTTGGCGCGCTACTGCCTCGAGCGAGGCGCGCAGCTGCGCTTCATCGAGCAGATGCCATTAGGCCCGCGCGAAGAATGGGAACGCTCCCGGATGGTCACCGCGGCAGATATTTTGGCTCGTTTGGGAGAAGAATTCGAGCTCACACCTGTGCAGAAGCCCCGAGGCTCCGCCCCCGCCGCACTGTGGACCGCGCAAGCGCGCGATGGCTTAATACAGGTAGGTCGAATCGGCGTCATCGCATCCGTGACAAGGCCTTTCTGCGGCAATTGCGACCGCACGCGACTCACTGCGGACGGCGCTGTGCGTAATTGCTTGTTCGGCAACTCGGAGACGTCCTTGCGGGACTTGTTGCGCAGCGGCGCTAGCGACGCGGAACTCGCCGCCGCGTGGGCGGGCGAAATGTGGAAGAAGCTGCCGGGCCATGGTGTGGATGATGAAGGATTCCTCCAGCCCGATCGCCCGATGTCCGCCATCGGCGGCTAGATTGGGTGCAATGACAAGCACTGGGACTGACTTAAGCATCGAGGAGTATTTCGACCGCCTCCACGCATTGGTTCACGTCCTGCCTGCGGAGCGCGCTCCCCTTGTACAAGGCCGCGTTCTGGCCGAGCCACTCTTCGCCCGTCTTCCCCTCCCGCCGCGGGATAATTCGGCGATGGACGGCTTCCTCATCCCAGCTCCGGCGTCACCTGATGACTTAACCACCCCATTCACGCTGCCTGTTATAGGTGATGTCCCAGCAGGCTCACCCACTCAGGTCCCGCAGCCTGGGACCGCGGTGCGAATCATGACTGGCGGGGAGGTTCCGGAGGGTTTTGATGGCCTGGTCATACCAGTAGAAAACACCGATGTTCCCCTAGGGCCCGGACCTGTGCCTGAAACCGTTACGGTGCACCACCTGCCCGACCGTAACCATATCCGGCGACGCGGTTCCCACATCGACGCCGGCCACCAACTCGCTGGATCTGCCACGCTTGTCGACGCCCCCCTTATCGCCGCCAGCCTCTCCTCCGGCGTTGACAGCGCCGTGGTTCACCGCATCCCACGAGTAACCATCATTGCCACGGGTGAGGAGCTGATCAACGGCCAGCTTTCCGATTCGAATGGGCCCATGCTCGAAGCCCTCATTTCTTCCACCGGTCTCTGCGAGATCACCCGCACGGTCTGTGGAGATTCCCCCATTGAGCTGCACCGGCGCTTCAACGCGGCCGCTGCGGATTCCGATCTCATTGTCACCACCGGCGGCGTCTCGGCCGGCGCCTTCGACGTGGTTCGCGCCGTGATTGAGGATGCCGTGGAACGCGATGATTACTGGTTCGGCCACGTCAACCAACGGCCCGGCGCGCCTCAGGGCCATGCGCTCTGGGACGGTATCCCCGTGGTGTGTTTGCCGGGCAACCCGGTGGCGGCGTTTGTCTCCGCACACCTCTACCTCACCCAACTGCTGCGCTCTCTGCGCGGACTGCCCCGCCCCGCGGGTGTCAAGGACCGGCCGTGCCTCACGGCCGTCGCCGGTGCGGACTTCCCCGAACCTCACCACCCGCTCATTCAGCCGTGCTCCATCACCATGACGGACTCCATTACCGCAAGCCCACCGCCGGGTCCGCGTATGCGCAGCCACCACGTTGCCGCCCTTCCGGGCACACACGGCTTTGCGCTGCTGACGAGTCCGGTCGCCGCCGGCGAGCAACTTACCGTCTACCCTTACTAGCTTCACAATCCGCCTCCACATCCCCCACCCCTCCATTGCTACCAAAGATCGCGCATCTGAACACCCGGATCGGCCCACTCTTCGTCAGCTAGGCTAGGTCCACGCTAGGAAAGGATCGCTGTTTAGACATGAAGTTCACTCACCTCAACGACGCCGGCTCCGCCTATATGGTGGACGTCACCGAAAAGCAGCCCACGGTACGCACCGCTACCGCCCAAGGCGAGGTCGCGTGCTCACCAGAAGTTCTCACCGCGCTGCGGGAGGGAACCGTGCCTAAGGGGGACGTGCTTGCGGTTGCGCGTGTGGCTGGCATCGCGGCTGCCAAGAAGGTTCCAGATCTCCTTCCGCTGGCCCACACCATTGGGGTGCATGGCTGTGCGGTGGACATTGAGCTGCGTGAAGACCACGTCTTCATCGAAGCCACAGTGCGCACCGCCGACCGCACCGGCGTGGAAATGGAGGCGCTCACCGCGGTGAGCATCGCCGCCTTGGCGCTCATTGACATGGTCAAAGGCGTTGACCGCTCCGCCTATATCCGGCGCTGCGGCATCACCGCGAAGTCCGGGGGCCGCTCCGGTGATTGGTCCCGCGAGCTGCCCGGAACGAAAGGTTAAGCGAAGTGCCAGGTGTCATTGTTTTAGCCGGCGGGCGCGGCCAACGCATGGGAGGCGTGGACAAGGCTAGCGTAAGGCTCGCCGGTGAACGCCTCATCGACCGACTGTTGCGCCAGCTTCCTTATGGCGCGCCGGTAGCGGTCGTCTCGCCCTATCGTTTGGGCATGCCCCAGGTGTGCGAAAGCCCCCTCTTCGGCGGGCCAGCTGCAGGTATCGCCGCGGGCCACGCCGCACTGGCTGGTGACGCGAGGGCTACCACAGCAGTCTTTGCCGCCGATGCCCCGGATTCCCCGCAAGTACTGCCTGCCCTCCACAAGGCTCTGGGTAGCTCGGGCGCGGATGTCGCTGTGGCTGCCCTCGACGGGAGCCTACAACCGCTGTGTGCGCTGTGGCGTACTAAGGCCCTCACCCGCGCGCTGGAGGAGCTCGGAGATCCACGCAACAAGCCGGCCATGCACTTACTGAGGCTCGCGGGCACCATCACCGAGGTCGAGGCAACGCCCGCGGTGCGCGATATCGACACCTTGGACGAATTACGTCTACGGCGCGAGCGCCTTGCTACTCAACGATAATCTGGCCGTGCTGCCCTTTCTCCGCGTTCGTCATGAGGTGGTTGACAAAGGAGTAGGTCCCCGGCTCGTTGAAGGTCATCTCCACGAATCCGCCCTGGGCAGGTAGAAGGTCGAGCGCTTGGGAGCCGGAATCCTTCGCGCCCTTAATCAGGTAGGCGCCTTCCTTGTACACGGTGTCGAATTGCTCGCCCACGACGTGGAAGCTCAATGGCAGATCCGGGCCGAGGTTGACCACCCAGATGCGCACGGTATCGCCCACCTTGGCGCGCAGCGGGGCAACATCATACTGGTTGGGATAGTAATTGAAGGCCGTGAGGTCATAGTCGCCGTCGCTGACGCGCTGCGCGTTAGCGCCCTCAGCTTCCTTACCCGCAGAGGCTAGGAAGACCTCGTTCGCCGTCATGACATACTCCGCATCAACGTCTGCCAGGGCATCCTCGCCACGCGGATCAATGATGACCGCTCCCGCCATGCCATTGGCAATGTGCAAGCTCATCGGCATGGTCGAGCAATGATACATCCAGATACCCGCCCTGTGTGCCACGAATTCATAGGTCAGCGATTCACCCGGCTGGATCGACTTCATGTTCTCATCCGGGTTGACCTCACCCGCGTGAAAGTCCACCGAGTGCCCCATCGAGCCCTCGTTTTTGATGGTGATGCGGAACTTATCCCCTACCTTGCCGCGCAAGGTAGGCCCGGGTGCTTGCCCGTTGAAAAGCCACCGGGTTTGGCGCACGCCTGGGGCAACCTCGACTTCTTCCTCAGCCATCACCCACGTTTCCTCATGGAGCTCGCCTTCGGCGGGGGCAAGGGAGGCATCAAAAGCCTTAAAGTTCTCGCGGGCTGCCATGCGCTCGGCAGCCGAGGGCACCGTCGCCGGTGCGCCGGCGGAGCCGGTGCTTTCCGACGCCCCCGCATGATCATGCTCACCGGATGCTGACTCGTCGACGTTGACCATGAACGTCATACCTTGCATCTTGTGCCCGGCGATCGTGCAATAGCCTTCCACAGACTCCTCGATGATTCCGGCGTCGAGCTGCACGGTCTCGCCCGGTTCCACCCGGCCCGTCTCCTCGCGCCCAATCTTGAGGTCATGAACCTGGTCACCGGTGTTGGTGAAATTCACTACGAGGTGACTGCCCGCTGCCACGTCAATGGAGGACGGGACAAAAGCCATGCCCTCCACGGAGACGTCAACAGTCACGGCGTCGGCGGATGCCACCGTAGCTGGGTCCTGCTTGCCTGTGGTCGAGTTGAACACAGCCAGCCCAATGACAGCGAGGAGCGCGACGATGATGATGAGCCAGGACGCCCACTTCTTTTCGGAATGCTCCTTCTTAACGGGCACGCTTGACATGAACTTCTCCTTGAGATGATGCGACGGCCCATGCCAGGGCCACAATATTGGCGATGAGTCCAAGCCCCATCATGATAAGCCCGGCTACAGACACACCTGCAATGCCGAGGAGGCTGAGCACACCGCCCACGTTAATGAGCCCTACTCGCAGGAACCCGGCAATATGCCCGTGCGCGGGACGGGCCGCCCCGGCCAGGATGGGCAGCATGTGATGGAGCACCCCGGTGACCAGCTGCAGCAGGCCGGCGCCCAGAAACGCCGGCATGAGCAGTAGCGTGACCGCGCGTGGGTAGGCCCCTGCGATGGTGGCCGCGGCGTCACCGGCGCAGAGCGCCACCATCCATACCAGCCCCGCCAACGCGGACACACTAGCCGTGGTCTTCTCACCACCAAGCGCACCGGCCAGCACTGGCTGGATGATGAGTACGGCAGCAAGCACGGTGAGCAGCTGCGCCATGCCGGCGGCGCGGGTGAGCCCGGAGGCGTCGGCAAGCATGGCCACCCCCAGCCCCACGCAATGCACGGTCAAAGCCCGGCTGCACCGCACCCGCGCAACCGCTGAGATTGGGGTTCGGGTCAACGTGGGCAACAGCGTGATGACCGTGCCCAGGATGGTAAGAAGGCCGAAGCCCCACATCATCCCGCGTGAGTGCGCGGCCACCAACAGCGAGTAATTCCCTACCCCGTGCGCAGCCAGAATGACCAGTAGCACCGAGAACACCATGAAGCAGGCCGCCGCCAGATAAAAAGGAACGGTCACGGCGAAAGAACCAGACAGAGAGCCCCGGAGCGTGGTCCACAGCGCCCACAGGTGCCATGCAACGGCAGCGATGACCAGTGCCGAGCCACTATCCGAGAGCACGCCCCAGTCATAGCCCGCGCGATCAACAAGGAGAAGAACCAGCCCCACCTGAACCAGGCCTACCCGCGCGCCCACCCCTCGGAAGCCGACCGCCGGAGTGCGGGTGAGCGCCTCCGTGAAATGGGTACTGAACACGAGGATCGCGGTGGTCAGCGCGCCGAGGGTGAATGGGTGGATGAGGTCCCACCACACGACGGGTGCTCCCCCAAAACTTGCCACGGTGATTCCCACGCCGACCGCGATCCAGAACGCGACGAGGCTAAAGGCAAGGGTGTGCCAGCGCCGGCGCGAAGCCAGGGAGACATCACGCAGAGACATATCCGACATTCCTATTTGCACGGATATAATCGTAGTAAATTAGTTGCACGGGCAGCAACGCCCGCCGCCCTAGAACTCGAAAGGAATCCATCAATGAACTTGCCGCTTGTCGACACTTCCAAGGGCCGCGACATTCCCACCCTTAACGCGTCCGAAATCCCTCATGCAGTGCGCCACGGCGCTATCCATGGGGCACTCGGCACCCTCAACGTGGGCGAATCCATGATTCTCATTGCTCCACACGACCCGCTTCCGCTGCTCAAAGAAGTGGACCAGCGCGAAGAATCCTTCGACCGTGAATACCTCAAGAAGGAACCAAAGGAAGTCCATATTAAATTCACGCGGACCGCGTAAAGATGCCGTAACGTAACTCACCATGCGCCGCTTGAAAATTGCTGTCTCTGTTCTCGCCGCCGCGCTGACTGTCGGCGGCTGCTCCTCCAGCTCCGACGAGCCGTTGCAGGTATTTGCCGCGTCCTCCACCCGTGTGCTCAACGACGAACTCTCCAGTGCGTCTGAAACCCCGCTGGCGTTCAACAACGGCGGCTCTTCTGCCCTGGTACAGCAAATCAATGAAGGCGCTCCCGCAGATCTGCTCCTCACGGCTTCCCGGGAGACCATGGATGATGCGACCGCTCAGGGCACCGTCGACACCCCCGTGACCCTAGCCAGCAACGTCATGGTCATGGTCGTGCCGAAGGGCAATCCCTTGGGACTGCGCTCCGCGGCCGACCTGGATCCCTCAGCACACCTCGTGCTCTGCGACCCAAGCGTGCCCTGCGGCGCCATCTCTACGCGCATCATGGAGGCCAACAACTGGGACCTGCACGCTTCCTCCTTGGAGGGACAGGTAGCTGACGTCCTGGGTAAGGTCGCCTCCGGTGAGGCGGACGCCGGGTGGGTCTATTCCACCGATGCCGCCGCTAGCGAGGACGTCGAGGCCATTCCGCTGGACCACGCGGAAGACTTCCGTAACGAGATCATGGGCGCGGTGGTAACTGATTCACCCCGACACGACGAAGCTCAGGATGTCCTCAACCTCCTCGACTCGGATTTTGACAGCACCTGGGAAAAATTCGGTTTTAGCCCGGTGGACTAAGTGTCACGCGTGATATTGCACGAACAGCGCCCGCGGACAACGTGGCCGGTCATCGCCGCCGGCGTGCTTGCTGCGGTCTACATCCTTGCCCCAGTGCTCGCCCTCGGGGTGCGAGTGCCCTGGCCGAAGCTCGCCGACACGCTGAGCGCTCCGGCGACCCATGACCTCCTCCGCGTCAGCCTTTCCGCGGCGGCGTTGTCTACCTTGCTATCCACGATCCTGGGCACCTGTCTGACTCTGTGGCTCCAGCAGCTGCGCCGCGTGTCTCACCTTGTGCGTCTGGTGGTCTATCTCCCTTTGGCCATGCCTCCCGTGGTGGGCGGGTTGGCACTCACCGCGCTGCTCGGGCGCCGCGGACTGCTTGGTCCGGTTTTGGAGCAGGCTGGGCTGCACGTGTCTTTCGCCTTTCCCGGTGTTGTGGCAGCTCACTTATTCGTCACCCTGCCCTTCGTGGTGGTGGCGGTAGATTCTGCGCTGCGGCAGCTCGACCCCGAAGTCGTGGCCAGCGCGCGGGGCATCGGCCTGAGCACACGAACCATCCTTCGGCGCATCATCCTGCCCGCAATCCTCCCTGCCGTGTTCACCGGCGGTGCTCTGGCGTTCGCCCGTTCGCTGGGTGAATTCGGAACGACGATCACCTTCGCCGGATCCCTGCCCGGTTCTACCCAAACCATGCCCAGCGGCATCTACCTTGAGCGCGAGGTCAGCGCGGACAATGCCTATACGCTGTCGGCCGTATTGATCGGGATAGCCATCCTCACGCTCACCGCGGCCGGAATGCCTCTGCTGCTGCGCCGCCGCCACGAGCAAGCTGTGCGCGCTTTGCAACCGATGGACACGGCTGCGCTTCGCACGATGACCTCCCCGCAGGACTCTCCCCGCGATCTCTTAGCCACGGTCGGCGACACCACCACGACGTTCCGTGGCGGGCGCGTGACCGCGGTGGTTGGCCCCAACGGCGCGGGAAAGACCACGTTGATGCGTTTCATTAGCGGGCGCTTACAGGGAGCCCAGACAAATGCCGAGCGTGTGGTCATGCTCTCCCAAGACCCCGGGCTGCCTCCCACCGCCACCGTGGAACAAGCTTTGACCATGGTGACCAAGGATGCACAAAGGACCCAGGAGTTGATGAACGCAGCTGGATTGCAGGAGCTGGGCCATGTTTCCGAGCTTTCCGGCGGACAGGCCGCACAGGTTGCCCTCCTGCGCGCACTTGCGGCGCGCCCGGAGGTCCTGGTCGTGGACGAGCCTTTTGCCGCCATGGACGTCGAATCAGCCGCCCGGTGGCGCCACCTGTTGCGCCTCTCGGCGGCAGACCGCACCACCATCATTGTCACCCACAACCGCGTGGACCTCACCACGCTGGCAGACGACATCGCTGTAATGGAAGCCGGCGAGGTCATCTCGCAAGGACCCGTGGATCAGCTACTGGAGCAGCCCACCACTCATTTCATGGCAGAGCTATCAGGCGTTAATCTGCTACGGGGTAGCCTCCGCGATGGGGTGTTCACTCCTGCTCGCAGCGGTGACCACTGGGCGGCCTTCCCCCAGAGCGCACTGAACTTCGACAGCACCGGGGTGCTGAGCGCCACAATTCTTGCTGACTTAGGCAGCTCAACCCTGGTGGAGATCGATGGCCAACGGGTGACTCTAGACCAACCGGCACGCAGCAAGGCCCCCGGTGAGGTTGTGCCTGTGTTCCTCGATTCCGCTGCTTTAAGGCTTTATGCACTGAAATAGGGGAAGAGCTGCGAGCGGATGTAAGATCCTCGTAGCGTTGTCCAAGGAGAGGCCGTTTATGTCTACGTCATCTGCGCATAGCCCGCGCTCGTCTACTGAGCTTTTTCCCGACACGATGAAGCTCTCCCCCAAGCAGAGCGAGGTACTCTCAACCCTGCAGACATTCCCGCAAGGAGCACGCGCCGCCGAGATTGCACAGGAACTGGGGATGCACGTTAACACCGCGCGCGGCCACCTAGATGAGCTCGTTAACGCCGGCGCGGTGCGGGTAGTTACCGCCCCAGCGCACGGGCGCGGGCGCCCCTCCCTGATCTTCCAAGTACGTGTACCCGACAACCGTTCGGTGGCGGAGGAATACGTCACGCTGATTAGCGTCTTGGTCACAGCGCTGGCGGATAAAGAGCAGCTCAATGACTTTTCTTCCGAGCAAGCACGAGAGATCGGCCGCGCGTGGGCTCAAGCTGCGGCCACGAGCCACGGTGCTGAGGCGCTGGCACCTCTCTACCAGACGATGCGCGATATGGGCTTTGACCCGGTAACTTCGGTGGAGCAATTCGCCGAGGAAGGCCGCACCACCGTGCAACTACACGCCTGCCCGTTCGTCACGGCCGGAATTCAGCCCTCCCCCTTCGTCTGCGCCATCCATGATGGATACCTAGATCAAGCGGCTGCCGATTCCGGCGGGCGGCTGAGCCTGAAGCTCATACCCAAAGCCGGAAACGGCGTGTGCCGAATCGACGTGGAAGAGAGCAGCGAGCTAGGCTAACCGCGCTCGACGGAGACCGGCCCGGCGACCTCCAGCTCCAGCACGCGCAGGTTCTGCCCGCGGGCATCATCGAGGATCTCCTCCTCGATGGGCTCGGTGTGCAGGACCATGACGGTGGGGCCAGCGCCGGAGAGATAGGCGGCGTAGCCGCGGTTGCGCAAGCGGTTCACCCACTCCGCGGTGACCGGCAGGACATCAGCGCGATAGGGCTGGTGCAGGCGGTCGCGGGTACCCTCCCACAGCAGGTCCGGGTAGGTGGTCAGCGCCGCCACGTTTACTGCAGTGCGGGAGACGTTGAAGGCGGCATCGGCATGCGTGACGTGCGAGGGCAGCACGCGGCGCACGGCTTGCGTCGACGCATGAAAGTCCGGTACCAAGGCCGTGGCCTTAATGCTCGGGTGCACGTCCAAGGTCGCGGCACGGTACTCCGGCAGCGAGCGGCCGTCGACAGGCACGGTCGTCCAAGAGACCACGGCGTTGCCCAACACAGAGGCAGCTGCGTTATCCGGATGCCCTTCGAACGCCGAGGACAGCTGCACAACCTGCTGTTCCGAAAGCGGGAATCCCGCTAGGCCATTGCCCGCGGCCACGCCGGCCACCGCGGCAGACGCCGAGGAGCCCAGGCCACGGGACTGCGGGATGTTGTTCGTGCACACCACGCGCAGGCCGGAGACTTCTACGTCGGCAGCCTTCAGCGCTGAGCGGATGGCCTTGACAACGAGGTGGGAGCCGTCGCGCGGCAGCTCGTCAGCGCCCTCGCCGAAGATCTCCACCTCCAGGCCGGAGCAGGTGACTTCCACCTCCACGGTGTCGTAGAGACTCAGCGCAATACCCAGGGTGTCGTAGCCCGGGCCCAGGTTGGCCGAGGATGCCGGAACCTGGACGGTGACCTTGGTGCCTACTTCGATATCGATACTCATTGTTCTCTCTGAGTCCCTATACACCCAGGCGGATGACGGAGTGAACGGCCTTGACCTCATCGAGCTCGCCGAGGGCGGCGACGATATCTTCGAGCACCGCTTCCTTCGCCGCGTGGGTCACCACGATGAGGCGAGCGGTGGCATCGCCGTCCTCCTGGCGCACGGTACGCAGGGAGACCCCGTGGCGGGCAAAGACACCGGAGATGGCAGAAAGCACGCCGGTGCGGTCTTCAACTTCCATGTCGACGTGATAACGAGTTTCCACTTCTCCGAACTCCGCAATAGGTAGGTTGGCGTAGGTGTTCTCCCCCGGCGCTTGGCCGCCGTGGACAATGTTGCGTGCGGCGCCGATGACGTCACCCAGCACAGCCGAAGCCGTCGGGTTGCCGCCGGCGCCGTTGCCGTAGAACATCAGGGAACCGGCGGCCTCCGCCTCGACGAAGATGGCGTTGTAGGACTGGCTGACCGACGCCAACGGGTGATCCTTCGGGACCAGAGTCGGGTGCACGCGGGCATTGACGGATTCCGCGCCGGTCTCTTCATCAACCAAGCGCTCACAAATAGCGAGCAGCTTGATGGAATAGCCAGCTTGGTTGGCAGCCTTGATGTCATCGGCGGTGATCTTGGAAATGCCCTCGCAATAGACGTCGTTGAAGGTCAGGCGGGTGTAGAAGCCAAGGGATGCCAGGATGGCGGCCTTGGAGGCGGCGTCGTGGCCCTCTACGTCCGCGGTGGGATCGGCTTCGGCGTAGCCCAGACGGGTAGCCTCAGCCAGCGCGTCCTCGTAGGAGGCGCCGGTGGTCTCCATGGCGTCCAAGATAAAGTTGGTGGTTCCGTTAACGATTCCGGAGATGCGCTGGATCTTGTCACCGGCCAGGGAACGGCGCAGCATGCCGACGACCGGGATGGCCGCGGCCACCGCAGCCTCGAAGAAGAGGTCGACATCAGCTCGCTCAGCGGCCTCCGCCAGCTCATCCGCGTGCGCGGCCACGAGGGCCTTATTGGCGGTGACCACGGATTTACCGGCATTAAGGGCGGCGAGGACGAGCTCGCGCGGGAAATCAATGCCGCCGATAACCTCGACGACGAGGTCGATATCATCGCGCAGGACGAGCGCCTTGGCGTCGTCCGTGAGCAGCTCCTTCGGCACACCCGGACGAAGCTTGTTCTTGTTGTGCACGGCTACGCCGCGGATCTCCACCGGGCCGCCGATGCGGTGCGCAAAAGCGTCCGCATTCTCCTGCACGAGGCGGAAAACCTCGGCGCCTACGGTGCCAAACCCAAGCAGCGCAATACCTACTGGCTCGCCTTCGGGCTTCTTGCTACGGTTCGTCGTCATGGTGTCCCTTTGTTGAAGTTGCGTTTGATTCTTACGTGCTAGCCCATCACTATACAGAACGAGCTGTCTATTTCTATACAAAATGGCCGGCACTGGGCGCGACCGGCCATGTCATAGTGAATAAAATACGGTGAGCTGTGACAACGCCGCGCTAATCGACGTCCAACGCCAGCAAGTCCTCCACCGTCTCCCGGCGCAGCATGAGCTGGGCCTTGCCGTCGCGCACGGACACAACCGCCGGGCGCAGAGCACCGTTATAGCGCGAGGCCATCATGTACTGATAGGCGCCGGTGGTGGCGAAGGCGAGGAGATCGCCGGTGGTGATATCCGAGGGGAAACGGCGCTCGTTGACCAGGATGTCACCGGACTCGCAGTGGAAGCCCACGATGCGTGAATCCACCGGCTCGCCCTGGGTGCGGCGGTTGACAACGCGCACGTCGTACTCCGAGCCATAAAGCGCTGGGCGGATGTTATCGGACATGCCGCCGTCCACGGAGAGGTAGCGGCGCATCGGCAGATCCGCCTTGCCGGTTTCTACATCCTTGACCGTGCCCACGCGGTACACGGTGACCGCAGAGGCACCGACCAGGGAGCGGCCGGGTTCCACCAGTACGAAGGGTGGCGTGATGTCGAGCTCGGTGGCGGTGCGCTCCACGGCGTCGAGCAGATCCTTGGCCAGCGTGGCGACGTCGAGCGCTTCCTCATACTCCATGTAGGGAATGCCGAAGCCGCCGCCCAAGTCCAGCTCCTCAAGAGCAACGCCGAGCTCGGAGTGAATGCGCTTGTACAGGCTGAGCACACGCTCGGCGGCCAGCTTGAAGCCATCGGCATTAAACACCGAAGAACCCACGTGGCAGTGCAGGCCCACGAGCTTCAGGTTCGCGGATTCCAGCACCTTCTGCGCGGCGTTGAAGGCTGCACCGGTGGACAGAGAAATGCCGAACTTCTGATCCTCGTGCGCCGTGGCGATGAACTCGTGGGTATGCGCATCCACGCCGGGCTTCACGCGGATCATCACCGGCTGGACGCGGCCAGCGGATGCCGCGATGCTATTGAGGCGCGAAAGCTCCTCCTCGTTGTCGAGGACGACGTGTCCGATACCGTTGCCCACGCACAGCTGCAGGTACTCGTCTTCCTTGTTGTTGCCGTGGGCGGTCATGCGCTCCGCCGGGAAGCCTGCGGCCAGGGCCAGCTTGGCCTCATTGAGGGAGGCCACGTCGAGGCACAAGCCCTCCTCGTCAACCCAGCGCACGATGCGCTTGGTAATGAAGGCCTTGGAGGCATAGTGCACGTGGTCGGGCCCGCCGAAGGCTTGGGCCATATCCCGGCAACGCGAGCGGAAGTCCTGCTCGTCGAAAACGTAGAGCGGGGTGCCATATTCTGCGGCCAACTCGGTCAGAGCCACACCGCCAATCGAGACCACGCCATTAGAGTCTCGAGCGGCGTTGCGCGGCCACACGTGGGCCGGAAGAGAATTGAAATCAGTCATCGATACCTTTTCTTACATCTTTTCCGGCGCGCTGACCCCGACCATGGTCAAGGCATTCGCCATGACCTGGCGGGTGGCTGCAGCCAGGGCGAGGCGTGCGGAGTGGATCGGCTCGGTCTCTTCGCCTGCCTTCGGCAGCACCTGGCACTGGTCGTAGAAGCGGTGGAACACGGCGGCGAGCTCCTCGGCGTAGCGCGCGATGCGGTGCGGTTCGCGCAGCGTGGCGGCGGTGGCCACAACCTCGGGGAACTCGCCCAGGGTGCGGATGAGGTCGCCTTCCTTGTCGTGGGTGAGGAGGTCGAGGGGGGCGTCGCCAAGCGCGGCAGTGTCGAAGCCCAGGTCCGTGGCCTTGCGCAGGATCGAGCAGATGCGGGCGTGGCCATACTGCACGTAGTAGACCGGGTTATCGGACGACTGGGAGGCCCACAGGCCCAAGTCGATATCCAGGCTGGAGTCCACGGAGGAGCGCACCAGCGAGTAGCGCGCGCCGTCCACACCGATGGCCTCGACAAGGTCATCCAAGGTAATCACTGTGCCCGCGCGCTTGGACATCTTGACCGCTTTACCATCGCGGACCAGGTTCACCATCTGGCCGATGAGCACCTCGACGGCCTCCGGGTCATAACCCAAAGCCTGGGCCGAGGCGCGCAAGCGGGCGATGTAACCGTGGTGGTCAGCACCGAGCATGTAGATAGCCAGGTCGTGGCCGCGGTCGAATTTATCGGCCACGTAGGCGATATCGCCGGCGATATAGGCGGCATTGCCATCGGACTTGATGACCACGCGGTCCTTATCATCGCCGTATTCGGTGGACTTCAGCCACCACGCACCCTCGGCTTCGTAGAGTTTGCCGTTGTCCTTGAGCGTCTGGATAGCCTTCTCCACGGCACCGGATTCGAAGAGGGAATTCTCGTGGAAGTACACGTCGAAGTCCACGCCGAACTCGTGGAGGGACTCCTTGATCTGGGCAAACATCATCTCCACGCCGTCAGCGCGGAAGTTCTCCTGGACCTCGGCATCGCTGCCCTCAAGGGCGCTGGGGTTCTTCTCCACTACCGCCTGCGCGATGTCCTTGATGTAGTCTCCGCCGTAGCCATCCTCCGGGGTGGGCTCGCCCTTGGCCGCGGCCACGAGGGAGCGAGCAAAACGGTCGATCTGTCCGCCGTGATCGTTAAAGTAGTACTCGCGGGTCACGTCCGCACCGGAGGCCTCGAGCACGCGGCCGAGTGAGTCACCCACGGCGGCCCAACGGGTACCACCTAGGTGGATGGGACCAGTCGGGTTCGCGGAGACGAACTCCAGGTTGATCTTCTTGCCCTGGTAGGTGGAGTTGCTGCCGAAGTCCGTACCCGCATTGAGAACCTGCGCCACGATGGCACCTTGCGCGGCGGCAGCGAGGCGAATGTTGAGGAATCCCGGGCCCGCGATGGAGGCCTCATCGATGGCGTCGTTGCCTGCAAGGGCGTCGGCAAGCCACTGCGCCAACTCGCGCGGCTGGGCGCCAGCCTTCTTAGCCACCTGGAGGGCCAGGTTGGTGGCGTAATCGCCGTGCTCCGGGTTGCGCGGGCGCTCCACGGTCACGGTCTCTGGCAGGACTGAGGCGTCCAGCTCATGCTCGGTGAGCACGGCGGCAGCGGTGTTCTTGATCAGGACGGAAAGATCTTCAGGATTCATAGGGCCAAAGTCTATCGTCCCCGCCGCTGGGAGGCACTATCAGGTCGCGGACGTTAGCAAGGTCACCCACCCCCCGTAGTGTGAATCCGGCGACACAAGCACTCGCATGGTTTTACCCTAAACTTGATATCTGAACCGATTTATTCTTTCGCCTCTCTCGCCCGGCCGAAACTTGTGGTGCCACACCGCGGGGACCACCGCAGGGACGCCGGCGGGACTCAACCTGAAGTGAGCGTTATGTCTACATTCACAATCACCACCGACGCCATCGCTGGCAACGTCGGGCTTACCGCGCTGGTGTCCACGCTGCCGCTCATCGCGTTCTTCATCATGCTCCTGGGGATCAAGGCCCGCGCCCACACCTCGGGTGCGGTAGCGCTTCTCGTAGCGGTTCTCATCGCCATTTTCGGCATGGGCATGCCAACCGGCATGGCTTTGTCCTCCGCGGTGCGCGGCGGGCTCTTCGGCCTCTTCCCCATCGTCTGGGTGATCATCACCGCCATCTGGTTCTACGAAGTGACCGTGGCTTCCGGACGATTCAGTGACCTGCGCAAGACCTTTGACTTGCTGGGCGATGGCGATATCCGCATCCAGGCCATCCTCATCGCCTTCTGCTTCGGCGGCCTGCTGGAGGCCCTCGCCGGCTTCGGCGCCCCCGTGGCGATTACGGCGACCATGATCCTGGCCTTGGGTGTTAAGCCGCTCAAGGCGGCCACCACGGTGCTCATTGCCAACACCGCGCCCGTGGCCTTCGGCGCGGTGGGCATCCCAGTCACCACCGCGGGCTCGGTCGGCGGGCGCACCGCCGAGCAGACCGCTGACATCGCCGCGTTGATTTCCCTCCAGGTCCTGCTCATTGCCGCCGTCGTGCCTTTCTTCATCCTCTTTATCCTTGACGGCATGCGCGGTGTTAAGGAGGCCGGCCCCGCCGCGGCCGTCATCGGCATCTCCTTCGCCATTGCCCAGTGGGCCGCGGCTACCTTCTTCGCCTACCAGCTCACCAACGTCGTGGCCTGCATCGTCTCCCTCGGCGCGGGCTTCATCTTCCTGCGTGTGTGGAAGCCCAAGGGTGTCGACAGCCTGCGCGAGCGCATGGAGCTGCCCGCCCAGGAGGAGGTCACGGATCTCAACAGCAGCCGCATTTGGATGGCCCTGCTGCCCTATGCCGTGGTCACCGCTGTCTTCGCCATCGCCACCGCATGGCCGGCCATCTTCGGCTTCCTCCAGGTCAACGTTGCCTGGCCGCTTCTCGACGGCACCGTCTTCGACGCCGAAGGCCACGCCATGGACACCGCCTTCACGTTCAACGTGCTGGGCAACCCGGGAACCCTACTGCTGATTTCCGGCATCATCGTGGCCCTTATCTACATGACCTTCAACGAGAACGGCCGCTACAAGCTGGACGCCTCCGCGCCGCTGACCAAGTTCGGCGAGGTTGTCTCCCGCATGAAGTTCTCCGCGCTGACCATCATCCTGGTCCTCGCACTGGCCTACACCATGAACTACTCCGGCCAAACCATCTCCATCGGCCAGTTCGTGGCTTCTGTCGGCGGCATCTTCGCGCTCTTCTCCCCCGTCCTGGGCTGGATCGGCACCGCCGTCACCGGCTCGGATACCTCCGCCAACGCACTCTTTGCCAACCTGCAGGTCACCGCCGCCGAGCGCATCGGCGTCAATCCGGACCTCATGCTGGCCGCCAATACCTCCGGTGGCGTTGTGGGCAAGATGATCTCCCCGCAGTCACTGGCCATCGCCGCCACCGCCGTGCAGATGGAGGGCGAGGAATCCCGCATCTTCAAGGCGGTCGTGGGCTACTCCGTGGCCTTCCTCGCCGTCGTGTGCGTCATCGTCTTCCTCATGACCAACGTGCTGGGCTTCTTGGTCCCCTAAAAGGGTTTAGCCATAAAGTTCTACACCACTAACTACCCCCAGATTCGGGCGTCTTCATCGCCCAGTCTGGGGGTTGCCTCATATCGGCCGCGACCGCTGCGACCATCACCGCACGTTAGGAATTTCACAACATTAGTGTTGCGATAAAAAGCCAGGTAGGAGGGGTAATCCTGTGTCGATAATGTGAGTTTTGGGCGGTAGGCTCAAAGGTACACACTCGAAAAATGCCCAGTGCGGCTGTCCTGGTAGCGCGCATCCGAGCACAACTCCGCTGTGCACAGCACGGGACAAGCCACATGGAGGCAGATTAAGGAGCGCTCACAAATGCGAATAGCATTGTTTTCCACCTGCATCGGTGACTCACTTTTCCCCGATGCCCACAAGGCCACGGCCCTGATCCTCTCCCGCCTGGGCTACGACGTCGTCTTCCCCGAGGAACAGACTTGTTGCGGCCAGATGCACATCAACACCGGCTACCAGGAGCAGACCTTGGGCATGATCCGCACCTATGCGGACGCCTTCGCGGATCCCTCCATTGATTACGTGGTTTCTGCCTCCGGCTCCTGCGTGGGCGCCGTGCGCGAGCAGCACGAGATGATCGCAAACCGCTTCGGCACCTCCGCCGATGTGGACGGCGCCAAGAAGGCTGCCGGCAAGACCCTGGACTTGCCGGAGTTTCTTGTCGACGTCGCCGGTGTCACCAATGTCGGAGCCTTCTTCCCCCACCGCGTGACCTATCACCCTTCGTGCCACGGCCTGCGCTTCCTCAAACTGGGTGACCGCCCCTACCAGCTTCTTAAGGAGGTCGAAGGAATCGACCTCGTCCAGCTACCTAATGCGGAGGAATGCTGTGGTTTCGGCGGCACCTTCGCTCTTAAGAACGCCGAGGTTTCTGCAGCGATGGTCGGTGATAAGACCCGCCACATTCGTGAAACCGAGGCCGAATATATTACCGGCGGTGACTCCTCCTGCCTGATGAACATTGGAGGCGCTCTGGCTCGCCAGCGCTCCGGTGTTCGCGCTATCCACCTGGCGGAAATCCTCGCCTCCACCAAGGAACACCCGTGGACTCCCACCTCCGCGGCCTACTCCAAGGAGAAGATGCTCTAATGACTTCCTTCCTCGACACCACCCCTCCCCGAGCCCCAGAAGGCTACGGCAACCTGCGCGGTTCGAAGGCGTTCGTGCCGCTGGCACACGTTGGCCTCAATAACGCCACCCAGCGCCGCAACCTGCACCACGCCACCACCACCATTCGCAACAAGCGCCAGCACGCCGTTGATGAAACCCCGGACTGGGAGCAGCTGCGCGACGCCGGCTCCGCACTCAAGGATGACGTTGCTGTCCGCATGGGCGAGCTGCTGCTCCAGTTCGAAGAGCAGGTAACCAAGCGCGGCGGCATTGTCCACTGGGCACGCGATGCCAAGGAAGCCAACAAGATCATTGAGGGCCTTATCCGCGAAACCGGTGAGACCGACGTGGTCAAGATCAAGTCCATGGCCACCCAGGAGATCGCGCTCAACGAGCACCTGGAAGAGGTCGGTATCCACGCCCAGGAGACTGACCTGGCGGAGCTCATCGTCCAGCTGGGTGAGGATAAGCCTTCCCACATTCTGGTCCCGGCCATCCACCGCAACCGCGCGGAGATTCGGGACATCTTTGTCAACAAGATGCCGAACACCGATGACTCCCTCAAGGCCGAGCCGGCGGAGTTGGCTGAGGCTTCCCGCAGCTTCCTGCGCGAGCAGTTCATGAAGGCCAAGGTCGCCATCTCCGGCGCTAACTTTGGTGTGGCTGAGACCGGCACTATCAACATCGTGGAATCCGAGGGCAACGGCCGCATGTGCCTGACCCTGCCGGAGACCCTCATTACCGTGATGGGCATTGAGAAGCTGGTCCCGACCTTCCAGGACCTCGAAGTCTTCCTGCAGCTGCTGCCGCGCTCCTCCACTGCTGAGCGCATGAACCCGTACACGTCGATGTGGTCCGGTGTGACCGAAGGCGACGGCCCGCAGAACTTCCACATCGTGCTTCTGGACAATGGCCGCACCGCAGCCCTGTCCTCCCCCAAGGGCCACGAAGCACTCAAGTGCATTCGCTGCTCTGCCTGCCTGAACGTCTGCCCGGTCTACGAGCGCGCCGGCGGACACGCCTACGGCTCTGTCTACCCGGGCCCAATTGGCATCTCCCTGACGCCGCAGCTAACAGGTATGAAGGACCACAACGATCCGTCGGCAAGCTTGCCTTATGCCTGCTCCCTGTGTGGCCGCTGCGACGAGGTTTGCCCGGTGCGCATCCCGCTCTCCCAAGTCATTTTGGAGAACCGCTACCAGAAGGTCACTAACGCCACCCCGCCAGTGGAGGAAAAGCTCTTCCAAGTCGTGGAGCTGGTGTGGAAGAACCCGAAGATCTGGAACCAGATCACCCACATGGTGGCGCTCGGCCGTGTCCTCGGTGGCTTCAACGGAGTCATCGACAAGCTACCGCTGTTCATGTCTGGTTGGTCCGAGGTACGCGATACTGCCGTTCCTCCGAAGAAGTCCTTCCGCCAATGGTTCAACTCTGACGAAGCTCAAGAACTCCTCGCCCAAGCCAAGAAGGAGGGCATCAAGTGACCACCGCCAAAGAGGAAATCCTCAACCGCATTGCCGCCGCCCAAAAGCAGGCCGGTTTGCCGGACCACGTAGACATCCCGCGCGAATATCAGAAGGAAGGCACGCTCAACGAAGAGGAGCTACGCGAGATGCTGGTGGACCGCCTCGAAGACTACAAGGCTGATGTACACGTCACCGATGAGTCCGGCCTGAACTCCACCCTCGTGGACATCCTGAAGGAGCGCGGCTGCTCGAATGTCGTCTACGCACCTGGCATGGACGCTGGGCTTCTCGACGGCTTCGAAGGCACCATCACCCCGGATGACAACGCCAAGGACCCGCGTGAGCTCGACGCTGTCGACGCCGTGGTGACCGAATCTCACGTCACCTCCGCGCAGACCGGCACCATCGTGCTCGAATCCAATGAGACCTGTGGCCATCGCGCGCTGACCTTGGTGCCGGACCGTCACGTGTGCATCGTGCGCAAGAACCAGATTGTCTACGGTGTCCCGGAGATGGTTTCCCGCATGAACCCGGAGCGCCCGGCAACGTGGATCTCGGGCCCTTCCGCGACCTCGGATATCGAGCTCTCCCGCGTGGAAGGTGTCCACGGCCCGCGCGATCTCATTGTGGTGATTGTTAAGTAGTGAGGCTTTCGGGGGCACCCGCCCTGTATGAGAGCTCGGCTCACATCACCCCTGACGCATAGGATAAGGCTCGTACCAATTTACGATTTTAGGAGCCTTGTTCTATGCGTCTTTCTCGCGTTTTAGGTTCGGTTCTAGGACCTGTAGCCATCGCCGCTGGCTTGGTTGCGGCACCTGCCGTTGCTCACGCTGACCAGCCCGTCATCAACTGGGGCCCGTGCCCGGAGGGAGTGGACCACCAGCGCGCCGAGTGCGGCCACGTCACCGTGCCGAAGTACTACGACGCACCGGACAAGGGCACCATCGACGTCGGTTTCATCCGCCTCAAGGCCACCGGCGAGCGCAAGGGCAGCCTGTTTACCAACCCGGGCGGCCCGAGCGGCGATGCATACGCCTGGGTGAACAACGCGAATTGGCCAGACGAGATTGAGCAGGAGTTCGACATCATCGGCGTCCAGCCGCGCGGCCTGCGCGATTCCGGCGCGCTGAACTGCTCCATGACCGCGGCCACAGGCAATCCGCTAGAGATTCTCACGAAGGCAGGTGCCGTTACCCGCAACGACTGCGAGAAGAACACCCCGGGCTACACCGACTCGCTTACCACAGAGAACACCGCCCGCGACTGGGAGGTTGTACGCCAGGCACTCGGCGATGAACGCATTAACATCGCTGGCCTGTCCTACGGCACCTTCCTGGGGTCGACCTACGCCACTCTCTTCCCGCAGCACACCGACAAGGTGGTGCTGGATTCCGGCATGAATCCGGGCATGGCCTGGAACCAGATCTTCGCATCCCAGCAGGCAGGCTACGAAAATGCCCTGCATGACTTCTTTAACTTCGTGGCGAAGAACGATGACACCTACCACGCGGGCAAGACCCCGCTGAAGGCCTACGAGCGCTGGTCCCAGATTGTCGCCGCCGAGGCCGGCGTGCGACCCACCGTGTTGCCGCCGGACGCCGAGATTGGCGACCTCCCACCGGGCCTAGAATTCGCCGGCCAGCCGGGCGCCAATGTCATGACCGCCACGGGCGAGCTGCGCGTGCAGGCTGAGCACCTCGCGGGCAAGGCATCCAACCCGCAGGGCATCCAGGCTACCTCCCCCACCCTCCAGGTAACGCGCGACCAGGTAGTCCCGCGCCCAGAGGCCTGGGACGCGATGGCCAAGCACATCGGTGGCATCGAGCCGCTCGACTTCAATGCAGTCGATCCGCAGGCTAGCGAAGTGGACCAGGAAGCTGCGCTCCAGAGCCTGGTGAATACCCAGAGCATGCAAAACATCATCATGTGCAACGAGAACACCGCCCCGATGGATCCGACACGTATCCCGGCCTTCCTGTGGTCCAACTACGTCACCGTTGACCCCTTCACACTGTTTAACTCCATGTATGCCTCCGGCGTCGGCTGCGGTGGCCGCGCACCAATCACCAAGCCGGTACAAGTTAGCGGCGCGCAGCTGGCCACCAAGCCGCTGCAGATTCAGTCCACCGGCGACCCACAGACCCCGTACGCCTACTACCGCGGACTGTCTGACCCGATGCAGTCCCACGTGGTGACCGTCCACGGCCCGGGTCACGGCCACTTCGCGGTGGGCAACAAGGCTGTTGACCAGATTGTGGTTGACTACCTGCGCACTGGTGACGTCCACACCGCGGATGCGCCGGGCTTCTTTGACCAGCCCCAGGCTCAGGAGCAGCCCGCCCAGTAGTAGGAACGGCGGGAACCATGAAGGAGTGGCTGTCCTAGCACTCCTTCTTTCCCACCACACCCCCATCGGCGCTAGGCCAATTACTGCGCTCTAGCCTTTATAGGTTAGAATCGCATCGTTGGCATTTCGCCAGCAATGCCCTTGTAGCTCAGCGGATTAGAGCATCGGTTTCCGGTACCGAAGGTCGCAGGTTCGATCCCTGTCAGGGGCACTTTTTCATGCCCGCCTACCCCGAATCGGCCAGTACGCCCCGGCCCACTTTTTGCGACGCCACGTTTGCAGGTGAGCGGCTTGTCGCATTTTGCATCTCCCCAGACCTGAAACCCGCAACCTGCAGGTGGGCGTCGTCAAGCGCCCTCCGGCACCAAGCCACTCACTTGGAAGTTTCGGGATCGAGGTCTGGGGATATGGAACTAGTGCAAGCGCACCTTAATATCCGCAACCACTTCTTCCGGGTTCTTCGCCGAAGCAATGAGAGAACTCCGGCCCCATTCAATGCGCACCGTCGGCCCAGAGACGATATAGGCTGGTGCGCCATCGACGATGCGCGGGCCCGCACCTTCTTTAAGCCCCGTCTCCGGACCGATACTCACCCCGGTGATCTCGCGCAGGGGAATTCTCTTTGTGAAGACGCCAAAGACGGACACCGCAACCTCGCCATCGTTGACGGCGATCTTCACCCGCATCAGAAGGCAGGCCACGGTTGCAATGATGACCAGGGCACCAAATAGGATTGCTGCCCACGTGGAATCAATCATCGTGGGCACCACCGCTGCCACAACGGCAAGGCCAACGACTATTCCCATCCACAGGAGCGGACCGTTGAGATAGCGAATGTAGATGCGAGAGTCCATGGAGATCAGGCTATCGGATTAACGCTCTCCCGGACGAATACGCCCTTCGCGCTCACCGAAAGGACGGGCGGCGGCTGATCAAGGAACGACGGTGAGCGCGAAGGGTGTAGGAGTCATCATGCCTCGAGACATCGCACTCGGAGATTAATTCTCAGGCTTAGCAGTGGCTCAAGCCGCCTGATGGATCCACGGCACGAGTTAGAGAAATGAGCCTGGTGATAAAGAGCAAGCCCCAGCAGACAAATCTGCTGGGGCTTAAAGTCAAGCTTTTCTCCCCCCCGCCAGGCGGCAGCGAGGGAGCGAACCAGGTTACTGGGTGATGTACTGGTTGACGATCGGCTGGGTGATGTCCAAGGTGCCGTGCTCGATGTAGTACATGCCGAACATCATGGCGCCCAGCATCACCACGGAGAGAAGCATGGAGGGAATCCACTGAACGAAGACGGATACCCAGCCGTCAGCCTTGTCACGTGCAGCTGCTTCGCGCTGTTCCTGAGCCAAATCGCGCTCGACCATTATGTTTTGTCCTTTCACTTAGCTCCCCTAGCCAGATGGCGCTCTCGCTCAAGCTGCCTCTGAAAAGCGCGGGGATGCTCGCCCTTTAACACAGAGTATCTTAGCAGTTTAAACAGAGCCGCCCGTAGTTAAACCCAGTAAATCTAGCCGCCATCCACCTTTAGTATGACACCGACTGTGGGCTAGACCCCAGGGTCTTCGTTGTTGTTGAGCGCTTCGACGAATCCCTCGCGGTCTTGGAACATACGCTCAATATCCTCATCCGCGCCGATAATCCACAGCTGCGAGGCGTCATCGAAGGTCAGCGCGCCCTCTGGGTGCTGCTCGAGGGCCGCCTCAAGCGCTGTGGCTTGTTCCTCGGTGAGCTCATCCAGATCATCGACCTGGCCTACTTGGGCGCTGAGCTCTTTCAGCGGAGTAATGCCGTACGTTGCGTACTGGCGCTCGGGATGCTCAAACAGTTCTTGTCCCATCATGGTGCGGACAGATCACCTCCAGGTGAGTAAACGGTCGAAAACTAACACTACCCGTACGAAGCACAACTAGTCGGTGTGAATACCCAAGCGCTCATCCGGCACGAAGCCGTCATATCCCGGAAGGTTGCTTTCTGAAAGAACGCCCTCGCAGAAACGCAGGACCGCCGGAGCGTCGGCAGGATCGAGGTGATCAAAAACCATGCGGCGCACGGACTCGACGTGCTCAGGTACCGCCGCCTCTAGACGCTCCCGGCCGGACTTCGTCATGACGACCTCCACGCCGCGCGCATCGCCCGCACACTTTTCCTTGCGCACCAAACCCCGTTTTTCCATGCGGGTGATTTGGTGGGAGGCGCGGGAGCGGTCCCACTCCAACTCCGTGCAGAGTTCGCGCAGGCGCCGCGTGTGCGCGGGTGCTTCCGAAAGAGAAACAAGCACCGAAAACTCCGCGGCTGAGATATCGCCGCAGGCCAGAAGGGTCTCCTCCATACCGCGATTGATCTTGCGAATGCTAGCTAGAATGTGGCGCCACAGGTCCTGTTCGCTTTCGGTGAGCCATCGAGTGTCCGCTGTCATGGCTCATACCCTACACTCCGGGACTTAGGCCCTTGTAAGTTTCTCCATATCTAGCTCCATGCGCCCAGGCACCCAGGAATAGCGCTGCGGCATACAGGTCAGCACGATGACCTGAGTGCTTTTCCCTGCCTTACTAAACAGCGCCGCCATGAGCTGAAGGCGCTGGGAGTCCGTGGAACCCAACGCATCATCGATCAGTACAGGCACCGGTTCATCGGACACCAGCTGAGCTATGGCGAAGCGCGTCAGGATGCTCAACTGCTCTTTGGCACCGCCAGAGAGCGCGTCAAAAGACACGGTCTCACCGTCGCGGCTGCGAGCTTCGACCTTGAGCTCTTCCGACAGCTCGAAGTCCACATCCCCACCGAAGACTGTTCGCGCCAAGCTATTGAGCGCTGTGACAAACGGCGCGGCATAGCGCTGGCGCGCGGCGTCACGGTGGCGCAGCATGAGTGTGCGCAGATAACGCGCAGCCTCCGCGCGACGCTCGATAGCGGCGTGGCGCTCACGAGCAACCTCGAGCTCGGCGGCGGCTTTCTCCGCATCCTCAGCCGCACCGGAATGCATATCGATGAGTCCCCGGAACTCGCGCATGTCACCGACCGCTGCATTCACCGCTGCCTTCAGGGAATCCACGTGTGTACGCGCTCCCTTGGCAAGATGCTCGGCGGTGTCCACGTCTACCGCGTACATCTCCGCCAGCACTGCTCTTTCTTCCTGCAGCTTGGCCTGTGCTGCCTCGATAGCCGTGGTCACGTCGGCATCACTGAGTTGAGCACGGGCGGCCTCCACGGCTGCGGCCTTGGCATCACGCTGCGTGATTGCCTCCTCCGCGCGCACGGTGGCTACCTCTAATGCCGCGCCAGCCTTGTTTTCACGGTAGGGAGCCACAGCGCGGTCGAGCTCATCGAGCTTCCTGCGTAGTTCCTCTTCCTCTCGCTCCACCACGTCCAGCTCTCGCGGCGCCGCGTCGTCCTCGGAAAGACCAGGTGTGTCCTCAGCCTCTTCTGCGCCGGCCTCAAAACGCGCACGCAGTTCACCGAGGTCCTCCCCTCCCAACGCGGCAGCCAGTTCGCGCGCCGCGGAATCCGCGGCGGATGCGAGTTCGGTGTGTTTCTCGTGAGCGGCACGGGCCGACTCGAGGTCTTCGCACCCGGCATCCTCCAGCAGGCGCGCGAGCTCAGCGCGAGCCTTCTCCACGCCTTCCTCACCGCTTTCGCCGGCACCTGCGGCATAGCGGGCGGTGACCTCGCCTACCTGAAGGGTCGTGCCCTCACGCAACTCGACTGCAAGTTCTTCACCGCTCTCCAGAGAGCGTTCCTCGCCATCGACGGCGACGGAGCCCTTCCCGGAAAAGTACAGCTTGGCAGCAGCCGCCGCTCGCAGGCGCTCCTGGACAGTGACCTCACGAGCCGCCTCTTCCAGTGCTTTCAAGTTTGGCACGTCTGGAGCGGCAGCCAGCTCACGACGGCGCGACGCCAAGGTCTCTTCCAGCTTGGTCAGCGCTTCGAGGCGGGTGCCCAAGGCCTCGCGTTCTGCGCGCCGCTGCGCGCGGCGGGCGTGCTGGCGTTCCTCGCGCACGGCCTCGTACCGCGTGTGCACCTCGGCGCGTTCTTCTTCCAGCTTCGTGCGGGCGGCGGACTCTTCCTCGGCGCGCTCGCGGGCTTCGCTAACAGCAGTTGCAGCACGCTCGGCCGCTTCAACCGCTGCGGAGTGCTCAGCAATCACAGCCTTGCGCCGCGCCGATTCCTCCTCCGCGCGCGTCACAGCTTCCGCTGCCCGGGTCACTGCTGCCTCCTGCGCGGTGACCTTCTCCTGGGCGGCCCGGGCGGCGACTAGTTCGCCGTCACGGCGCTCGCACTCTTCTACGGCCTCCGGCAAAGCCGCTTCGGCCTCGGACTTCTTCAGCTCGGCGGCTTCATAGCGCTCCACCACGCCGTCGAGCTCACGGAGCGCAGACTCAGCGTTCGCGTGCTCCTCCTCCGCCTCTGACAGCGCGGCGATTGCGGCCTTATAGTCTCCCGCCGGCTTATCCGTCTTCGCGGTGAAATACTCCTTGTACTCCGCCTCGATGCGCGTGAGCAGCTCGGAGTCTTCCGCCACGGCATTCGCCCCGGTCTGCTCCTCTAGCGCCGCAGTAAGGGAAGGAATGCCCACGGCGGCGATGCCCTCGTGGCTATCGTCTTGGCGGACGAAGAGGGCGTCGACAAGCGCGCGGTCCATATGTTCACTGAGAATGCGCTCGAGCTCCCCATCCGCTTCCGCACCGGTCCACTGGCCCGGGCGCGGGGAGAACACATGCAGCTCCGAGGTGCGCTTCTTCACCCACCGCTTGTGGATGCGGAAATGATAGGGCCCCACGGTGGCCTCCAGCGTGACCTCTGGACCCACATCGCGGCCGGCGGGCTGCAGCGCCCTCACCGCCTTAGAGTTGGCGGTGTGTTTTTGCGTCAGCACAAAATCAATAGACTCCACCAATGTGGATTTGCCAGCCTCATTCGGCCCGCCGATGACCACCACACCGGTTTCTGGAAGGTCCTTGACCTCCAGGTGATCCACACCCCGGACATTATTGAGTTCAACAGAATGTAGCTGCATCATGATTAAGCTCCCTTCGCGCTGAGGCGGAACAGCAGGTTGGCGGCGTCGCGGGCGGTGGGATCATCTAAGTCCTCAAGCAGCTCCGCCAGGGCATCCGCGGCATAACCGCTCAAACTCAACTCGCTGAGCTCCTCTTCGGAGGGCGCCAGATGCAGGTCCATGGTTCTCTCGCGCGGCTTGAGGGAGGCAAAGACCTCCTCCAGCTCCGCCAGCCCCTGCTCCAGACGAGCCTGCGCGCTCAAACCCACGGTGCCACGCAGGCTGTATTTCACCGCGGTGCGGATCTTCTCCGGCACGGCGTCTAGCTCCGCAAGAAAAGCCTCAACCTCCTCCAGTGAGTTAATGTCCGCATCAATCGCCCGGAAGTCCCAGCGACCGACGCGGTGCTTGGCGACGTCCACCCGATCCCCCTCAACGGTCACCACCAAGGCATTGCCCGAATCGCGCTCCCTATCGTCGAAGGCCGTGGTCTCCGGGCTGCCGGAGAACCACACCTTGCCGGTACGGCCCAGCGATTCCGTGGAGTGCGTATCCCCCAAGGCCAGATAATCAATAACGCCTTTATCCAGGCATTCCTCCACGAAGGAGAGGTCAATCGTATCGGCATCCGAGTCCTCGCCCTCGCCCGCGCGGGACTCCACCTGGCCATGCCCCACCGCGATGCGAACCGTGCCGTCTTCAACAGGCTGCAGCGGCTCCAGCGCGCGGCGCACCAAGTCATAGTTGGCCCGCTTGGACAGGTAGGGAGCGCCGACGATTTCCACGCCTGGGCGCACCTCGATGGGCTCTGAATCCGCGATGACGTGCACGTTATCCGCAAAGGAGTTGAAGAAGATGGAATCCGCCACGAGCGGATCGTGGTTGCCGGGCAGCAGGTAGACCGGCACCGGCAGGCGCTTGAACATGTCCTTGGCACGCAGCAGCGTAGATTTGTTCAAGGAGTTGTGCTCAAACACATCACCGGCCACGACGATGAACTCCGCCCCCGTCTCGGCGGCCAACTCCCCGAGCCGCAGGACCGCTGCTTCGCGGTCATCATCAAAACGCGACTGCGCGGAGGGACTTAAAAACCAGCGTGTCATTCCCAGCTGGAAATCTGAGGTGTGGATGAACGTAACCGCGGCCATGCAAACTCCCTACAACGTGGTCCAGGGCTGGCGCTTGAGCCTCTCCCCTGGGGTGGCAATGTCTAGTGCGTCAGATGATAGTAAAGGTCCTCGACATCGGAGACGGCCCGAAGCAAATCTATGTTCGTATGGCTGACAGACCTCATGGCCTTGCGCAGCAGTTCCGGGTCGGAATCATCGACAGCGGGAGCGGTCTTCGGCTCCGGCAAGGGCGGCAATTCTCGCCCCTCCCAGAACAAGGCATTGCGCTCCTCGGCCGAGATTTCAGAGGCCGCGGAAGCGGAATAAGAGTCCTCCGAGGCCGCCTTGGCCTGCTCCATGACCGCTTGCTCCAGCCGCGCAAAATCGAGGCCACGCAGGGCGAAAATAACGGACGGGTCAGCATCCATGCGCGCGGCCAGGCGGTCCGCCACCGCCACGACGTGCTTGCACACGTACTCCGGGTCGGGGCATGTGCAGGAGAAACGGAGGTCGTCGGGGTATTCGGCGATGAGGATGTCGAGGGAGGCGTCGGCAAGCATGCCCTCCCTAGCCTTCGCCACGGAGTTGGGGGTGCGCGCGAACATCTCCGACAGCCGCCCGATGTCCTCGTTGTTGCGGTAAGGCACCTGGATGAGCACCGCGAAAGGTTCGTTCTGAGAGCCCGCGACTTTGCCGTGCACAGCACCATTGCGCACATCGAGGCCCACGACATGCCCCTCGGTGGCGTACTGGCGCCCGCGGCGAATGCGGCCGGAATCCGTCTGCTGGTTCACGAAATTGAGCAGGCGCGTGGCCGCCGGCTGCATGGTGCGCACGCGGTCAACGCGGTTGACCTCCTCCGGCGTGCTCACGCGCTTGCGGGTGCCGAAGTTGGCGTAGATGACGTTATTGTCCTCAGGATTCTTCGGTGCCATTTACTTCTCCTGCTCCCTATAGCTCATGAGATCCGCCAGCTGCTCAGGGCTCAGTTCGGTGAGCCAGCCCTCGCCCTCGCCCACGACGGCACCGGCCAGCTGTGTCTTGCCGTCGAGGATGTCCTGGATGGATTCCTCCAAGGTGCCGGCCGTAATCATCTTGTACACCTGCACGTTGCGCTGCTGGCCAATGCGGAAGGCGCGGTCCGTGGCTTGGTTCTCCACCGCCGGATTCCACCAGCGGTCCATGTGCACGACAATCGACGCCGCCGTGAGGTTCAGCCCCGTACCACCCGCCTTGAGCGAGAGCAGCATGACGGGCGCGCCGTTATCGGCCTGGAATTCCTCCACCATCTGATCGCGCCGGTTCTTGCTGACCCCGCCATGGAGGAAGGGAATCTCGCAGCCCAGTTGTTCAGAGAGGTAAGGCTGGAGAACGTCGCCGAAGGCCTTGTACTGGGTAAAGATCAGTACGCGTTCCTGAGATTCGATGGCCTGGTCGATGATCCGCATGAGCTCCTCCACCTTGCCGGAGCGGTGCTTGCCCTTGATGGTGACGGGGCTACCATCGGCCAAGAAGTGCGCCGGGTGGTTGCAGATCTGCTTGATGCGCGTCAGTGATGCCAGGATGAGGCCGCGGCGCGAGATGCCCTCTTTCTTCTTCGCCAGGGCCTGCTCCACGTCATTGACCAGGGCCTTGTAGAGTGCTGCCTGCTCATCGGTCATGCGCACGGTGATGATCTGCTCGGACTTCTCCGGCAGGTCATCGATGATATTCGGGTCCGTCTTGAGACGGCGCAGGATGAACGGGCCTGTGAGCAGGCGCAGGCGCTCCGCCATAACATCGCTGCCTTCGCGCTCGATGGCCTTGGCAAAGTGGTTGCGGAAGAAGGAGGCCGAGCCCAAGATTCCCGGGTTGCAATAGTCCAGGATGGAGCGCATCTCTGACAGGCGGTTCTCAATCGGCGTGCCGGTCAGCGCCACGCGGTGACGTGACGGGATGGCGCGCACCGCCTTGGAGGAGCGCGTGGAGGCGTTCTTGATCGCCTGAGCCTCATCGAGGACCACGCGGTCCCACTCCACATTGCTCAAGGTCAAAAAGTCACGGCTGACCGTGCCATAGGAGGTAATGACGATATCGGCCTCCTGAGCTGCGCTGACCAATTCCTCGCCCTTCAGGCGCCCAGTGCCGTGTTGCACCATGACCTTAAAGTCCGGTACGAAGCGCGTAGCTTCCCTAGCCCAGTTGCCCACCACGGAGGTCGGCGCGACGACGAGGGTGGGCTTCCAGGCTTCAGCCTCCCCATCTTCCTTGTCCGGCGCGTCCTCGTGGGCAGCCTTTTCCACCGCCAGCAAAGACAGCAGCTGCAGGGTCTTGCCCAAACCCATGTCATCTGCCAGCACCGCGCCGATGTTGTTGCGGGACATCCAGTACAGCCAGTCGACGCCTCGGCGCTGGTACTCGCGCAGCTCGGCATGGACCGTATCGGGGATCTCCACGCGGTCAGGTGCCGTACTATCCAGCCCGCCGAGCAGCGAGGTATGCCACTCGGATCCGGTGAAGGCCACGGGGTCCTCCGCCATGGACTTCAAGGCCATCTCGCGCAGGTCTGCAAGCGTTACCGCTTCTTCTTGCTCACCCTCATTGAATTCCTTGCGGCGGCGCTCCACCTCGGCCACCAATTCTTCCCAGCCGGGCTGTTCCAGCTGGCGCGCCATCTCTGCGGTAGCGGCGAGTTGCTCCAACTCCTTCAGGGCGCGCTTTCGTGCGGTATCGGCCAACTCGCGCATGTACTGCGAGATCTTGTTCAAGGCCTGGGTATCCGCCATGACCCACTCGCCGCGCAAACGAATCAGCCCGGACTTAGAAGTGATGAGCTCTTGCATTTCGGCGTCGGTAAGCTGCGTGTCACCCACCGAGAGCTTCCAGTCATAGCTGAACAGCTTCTCCATACCAATGTGCGCCTTGGTGGCAGCATCGGCCGGATCACGGACCTCCGTGGTTTCCAGCTTGGCCTTGGTCTCCATATGGGACCAAGACTTGGGCAGCAGCACGGTGAAACCGGCCTTGCGCAGGGCAGCGGCGTCGTGGGTAACAAAATCGACGAGCTGCTCGGTGGTCAGGTAGACGTCCCAGTCCCCCGCATTCCGGCTCGCCGGGGCGGAGTTGTACTTCAGCCGCGGAGCCACGTCGAAGGCATGGCGGCGGGCCTCACGCAGCTTCTCGACGCTCCCCCGATCCAACTGGTCCTGCCGCACCGGCAGCGGCGAATCCGTACCGGAGCGCACCAGCAGGCGAATGGGCCACGCTGCATCCTCGACGGAGTCAGTACTATTTGGCGGCTCCTCCACGAGGAAGACGAGCTGCAGGTCAACGGAGGTAATGGAATCTTTCCACTCATTGAGCCCACGCAGCAGCTGGGCGCGCCCCTTCTTGACCGGCGCGGTTTTCAGCAAGGCCTGCGCGAATTCATGCCAGGGCGCGGCGCGTGGGGCATCGATCTGCGGGCGCAATTGGGTATAGGCAATCCAGTGCGTAAGCTCATCGGCCAAATCATCCGAAAGCGCCCGGTTATTAATGGAGAGGATGCCGGGCGCAGAAGCCAGCATTTCCGCCAGCCAGCTGCGCTCGCCCAGACCGGATGCCAGCTGCCACATCGGGTACCACTCGCCTGCTTGATAGGACAGGCGGATGGTCACGCGGCCGGCGCGGACGAAACGGTACAGGCCGCGATAGGCGCGGATGAGCCACAGGAGGTCCGGCGCAATAGCTGCACGCTGTTCCGCCGAAACCGCCTGGCTGTCTGTATCGAGGTATTCCAGTTTGGCCAGCGTCTCCACTGCCTCATCCGGGGCGAACATCGCCATGGGCACCATGAGGGAGACATCTTTGCCCTTCGGTGTGCGGAGGGAGACGCGCGCTCGGTTGCGGAAGGTCTTCTTGCTCAGGATGGTATCAACCACATCCGGAAAGGTTCCCTCCGGGACTGCTGAGGGCATGACGATCTTGTGCCCTTCGACCTGTTCGATCCATAGACTCAGGCCGGAGACGGGCAGCCAGAGGCCATGCAGCAGGTAAGAAGCCATAGGGGCCAGTTTAGCAGCACACCTTTGTGGGGAAAGGGTTGCAGAAAGTTCCCGATTCCTGCCCAAATACGCAATTGTTACAGTCTCGTTACATAACGGCGTAACACCAGTAAGACCGTGCATTAAGCTGTGACCAAGGTAACCAAATACTGGTCAATCAGCCAATTTTCAGTTGGGTAGGACCTTTTGCCTCGTTAGCGTGGATGAGTCCTATTCTTAATCTCAATCTCAAGGAGAGATCAGTGCAAGACTCCACTTGGTATGTCGTTGCGATGATCATCTACCTGCTTGCCATGGCCGCCATTGGCTTCTGGAGCTACAAGCAGACGGATGAGTACGACGACTACGTTCTCGCCGGCCGCGGCCTTCACCCGTTCGTAGCCGCCCTATCCGCCGGCGCCTCCGATATGTCCGGCTGGCTGCTTATGGGCCTGCCCGGCGCTTTGTTCCTGACCGGTATGTCTGAGCTATGGATGGCCATCGGCCTTCTCATCGGTGCTTGGGCCAACTGGAAGTGGGTCGCGCCGCGTCTGCGCTCCTACTCCGAGATCGCCGGCAATTCAATTACCGTTCCCTCCTTCTTTGAGAACCGCCTGCACGATAAGTCGCGCCTGCTGCGCATTATCGCTGCGGCAATCATTATCTTCTTCTTTACCTTCTACGTCTCCTCCGGCATGGTGGCCGGCGGCCGCTACTTCGAGTCCAGCTTCGGCGGTGACTACATGGTCGGCATGCTCGTCGTGGCTGCCGTGACGGTCTTCTATACCTTCGTCGGCGGCTTCCTCGCGGTGTCCTACACCGATACCGTCCAGGGCCTGCTCATGTTCGCCTCTCTCATCATCGTGCCGATCATGGTGCTCTTCTCCTTGGACAACCCGGGCGAGATTTTCAGCTTCGCCGCTGAGAACCCGTACGCCACCGGCGGTGTAATTGAGAACCCCGATTACTTCTCCTTGTTCTCCGGCGTTTCCGCCGCGGTCATCATCGGCAACCTGGCCTGGGGCTTGGGCTACTTTGGCCAGCCGCACATCATCGTGCGCTTCATGGCGCTGCGCAAGCCTTCCGACGCCCGCGCGGGCCGCTTCTACGGTGTCAGCTGGATGGGTATCTCCCTCATCGGCGCTATTTTCGTCGCGCTCTCCGGCACGGTCTTCTTCACTGAGACCAGCCACTCCATCACTGACCAAGAGAACTACGAGACCATCTTCCTGGACATGGCACAGGTCATGTTCCACCCGCTCTTCGCAGGTCTGGTCCTGACCGCCGTTCTGGCGGCCATCATGTCCACGATGTCCTCCCAGATGCTCGTGGTCTCCACCTCCCTCATTGAGGATCTCTACCTCATCTTCGCTAAGAAGAAGCCGCGCCAAGAGGTTCTCATCAACCTGTCCCGCACCGCCGTCGTGGCCATCGCCGTCATCGCTGCTGTGCTGGCCATTAACCCGTCGGATTCGATTCTGGGTCTGGTCGGCTTCGCCTGGGCCGGCTTCGGCTCCGCCTTTGGCCCGCTGGTGCTGCTGTCGCTGTACTGGAAGCGCCTCAACTCCACCGGCGCCATCGCCGGCATGATCACCGGTGCTGTCGTTGCGATTGGCTGGGGCATGAGCCCGCTGGGCGATACCCTCTACGAGCTGGTACCGGGCTTCATCTCCGCTCTGCTCGTGACTGTCGGCGTTTCGCTGGCCACCAAGGCTCCGGATGAGAAGGTCACCCAGGAGTTCGAGGAGGCAACCCGCCTGGCCAAGCTCGTTGAGAAGAACGATGACTTGGACTTCGAGGAGGCAGCGGAGCAGGTTCAGAAGTAGGCCTCTCCCCTTCTCCCCCTCACGCGCGAACCCCGCTCCAGCAGTCCAGTTGCTGCTGTGGCGGGGTTTCGCTTGTGATTGGATCGGATGGCTCTACATGGTCGCTACTCAAAAGGCATTTCTCAAAAGGCATTTCCCAAAAGGTGCCTTTGCTTCGAGAACGCCGTGTCCGAGCCTCTAAAAGGTGTCTTTGCCCCCAAAGAAACCTTCTTACTGATGCCTTCTGGGAAATGCCTTTTGACTGCATCCATGTAGCCCTCCCTGTGCGCTCACAGGCTTCCTGCTCATACGGGAACCGCGAACACCCCCGCGCAGTCTAAAAGTCCATGAACCTGCGCACGGCCTATATAGGCTTCCTTTCCGTCGCAACCGTTGCCTACGCCGGCTATCATCTCCTCCCCGGACCTGATCTGGGCGTGGCAACCGTGCCCGCGCGCGTGGAGGTTCCCGGCTACGAGCGGGAAGACTTCGGCGGCTGGGCGCCTGGAACGCGGGACAATGTCAAGGCCGCGCAGACCATCGACGGAGCCCTCTACGATCCCTATGCCCGCGCGCCCGCACCGGACCGCGTGGAAGTTGACCACGTCTTCCCGCTCGCGGCGGCCTGGGACCTTGGGGCATCAGTGTGGCCACCGGATAAGAAGATGGCCTTTGCCAACGATCCGCTCAACCTCGTCGCCACCGCCCGCAACCTCAACCAGGCCAAGTCCGATTCTCTGCCGGCCGATTGGCTCCCGCCCGCCGACCGTTGCGACTACTCGCAGCGGCTTGCCGCAGTGGCCCGCAAATACCAACTACCGCTGCCCTCCCGCGACTACGTAGTCATGCGCCACCAGTGTCGATTCGATTTCATCTCACCGCGCCGTTAGACTCTCGCAGGGAAAAGCCCCGTACAGAAAGGTATAAGCACCCTCCCATGACTAGCTTGCTCATCTTCCTCCACGCCTTCACCGCTATTTTGTTGGTCGGTACTGTGTGTATCTCCACCTCCGCCTTCCCCGGCCAGCTGGCAAAGGCGGCCTCCGGTGATGCTTCTGCGGCTGGTGCCGCCGGTGTCCTCAACAAGATCACCTCGACGTATGGCTATATCTCCGCTATTGTTCCGGTCATTGGTCTAGCTGTCTTCCTTACTGACCTCAATACCTACAAGTCCCAGGTCCAGTTCCACATCGCCCTTCTTCTGGCTGTCATCGCCTGGGTTATCCTGCTCGTCGTGGTCATCCCGAAGCAGAACCAGGCCATGTCCGCGATTGCTGCCCCGGGCAGCGCCGATGTGGCCAAGCTAAAGAAGCAGCTGGCTAAGTTCTCCGGCATCTTCAACCTGCTGTGGGTTGTGTGCGCCATCCTGATGTACGTCTAATCCTTCGGGTCTAGGCCCCAATAGCGAAAACCTCCCAAGCTCGCACGATGCGTGAACGAGTTTGGGAGGTTTTCTTGTGTTGCTCTAACGCCGCTGCGGCGCCGAGCGGAGGCTAGTCGCGCCAGCCGCCGCGGCGTCCACCACGATCACGGCCGCGTCCACCGCGGTCACGGTCACGGTATCCGCCACGATCACCGCGTCCACCACGTCCGCGCCCGCCGTAACCGCCGCGGCCGCGGTCATCGTCGAAGTTCCGGCGCGGCGGGCGTCCGGTATCCTTCTGAATCTTGATGAGCTGGCCAGAAATGCGGGTGTCCTTGAGACGGTCCAGCACCGCCGGGTCCAGGTTCTTCGGCAGGTCCACCAGGGTGTGGCCCACCGCGATGGTGATGCGACCGAAGTCCTTGGAGGTCAGGCCACCTTCGTTGGCCAACGCACCCACAATGGCGCCGGGGCGCACGCCTTGGCGCTTGCCGACGTCCAGCCGGTACGTCTCAAAGTCCCCGTCCGGACGGCGCGGGCCGCGGTCACGGTCGCGGCCACCACGGTCACGCCCGCGGCCATCACGATCGCGGTCACGCCCGCGGCCATCGCGCTCAAAGCGATCGCGCTCGCGGCGGTCCTTCTTGGACACCGGGCGTTCCTTGAGCAGGAAGTCCGTTCCGCCCTGCAGCTGCACAGCCAGGGAGGCCGCGATGTCATCCATCGCCACGTTCTCTGCCGCAGAGTATTCGCGCACCATGTCGCGGAAGAAGTCGAACTGCTTGTCCTGCTGGGAGGCGCCGATGGCCGCGAAGAACTTCTCCTTGCGCTTGGCATTGACCTCATCCGCGGTCGGGAGATCCATCTCCTCCAGGCGGGCGTTGGTCACACGCTCGATGGAGCGCAGCATGCGGCGCTCACGCGGGGTGACGAACAGGATGGCCTCGCCAGTGCGGCCAGCACGGCCGGTACGGCCGATGCGGTGCACGTAGGACTCGGTGTCATTCGGGATGTCGTAGTTGACCACGTGGGTGATGCGGTCGACGTCGAGGCCACGGGCAGCCACATCGGTAGCCACCAGGATGTCCAGGCGGCCATCCTTGAGCTGATCGACGGTACGCTCACGCTGCTGCTGCGCGATATCGCCGTTGATGGCAGCCGCGTTGTAACCGGCCTCCTTGAGGCTGTCGGCGACATCCTCCGTGGCATGCTTCGTGCGGCAGAAGACGATGATGGCGTCGTAGTCGATGACCTCGAGGATGCGAGTGAAGGCATCCATCTTGTGGCGGTGCGGCGTCAGGAGGAAGCGCTGCGTGATGTTGTCATTGGTGCGGCGCTCCGACTTCACCGTTATTTCGGCAGGGTTATTGAGGTACTGCTTGGACAGGCGGCGGATGGAGTTCGGCATCGTGGCCGAGAAGAGTGCGACCTGCTTGTCCTCAGGGGTGTCCTCAAGAATGCGCTCAACGTCTTCCTGGAAGCCCATGTTGAGCATCTCGTCTGCCTCATCGAGGACGAGGAAGCGCAACTGGGAGATATCCAGGGAGCCCTTCTCCAGGTGGTCGATGACACGGCCCGGGGTACCCACAATGATCTGGGCACCACGGCGCAGACCAGAGAGCTGGATGCCATAAGCCTGGCCACCGTAGATAGGCAGAACTTCGATGCGACCCAAGTGGTCGGCGAAGGACTGGAAGGAGTCCGCAACCTGGAGAGCCAGCTCGCGCGTAGGCGCAAGGACTAGGGCCTGCGGATAGCGAGCCTCGGTATCGATCTGGGAGAGCACCGGCAGTGCAAAGGCTGCGGTCTTACCCGTACCCGTTTGGGCGAGGCCGACGACGTCGCGGCCCTCCATGAGGATCGGGATGGTTTCTTCCTGAATCGGGGATGGCTTGGTAAAGCCCACCTTGGACACGGCTTCCTGAACGTCATCGGGAAGGCCGAGGTGTGCAAAACCCTGGGAGTTGTCGTTGGCTGAAACTTCTTCAGCGCCGGTGTCCTCAGGGTTATTCGCAGCCCCGGTGTCCTGGTTCGACACCTGCGAAGCGTCCAATGCTTCGCCACCTTGCGAGTTTTCCTGAGATTCCGACTTATTGAATTCTTCCGGCTCGTTGACGCCGCCGGTGGCGTTATCGGTAATGCTCATTGCTCAAACCAGAGTACGGCACTGCGGTGAGATTAGCTATTTCTCCCCACGACCTGTCTCTTCCCGACGCGGCACCCCGGCACCTCGAACTTCAGCCAAGGCCCTTTAACTCAGCCCCCTTTGACCCAGCCCTTTGAATCACACTTAGTCCCCGTCCGCGAAGGCCCGAAAAGACCGAAGGTACCAAACCCAAAGGCACCATTTGCGGCTTCCGAAATCTAAAACCCCACGTCAATACATGTCGGTTTCTTTATAAGGTGCCCCTCAAATGGTGCCTTTGCCCCGGCCTAGACTTCGCGGCCACCCACGAAGGTCTTCCAGGTCATCGGCATGCCCGGGCGGTAGGCCAAGTGGATAGCGCTCGGGGCATCGAGGACATGGAGGTCCGCGGCAGCACCGACCACCAGCGAGCCCTTGGCCGGACGGCCCTGCGCATCCTTGCCCTCGCCAACATTCTGGCGGCGCAGCGCGGTGGCACCGCCCAGCGTGCCGGCAGCGATGGCCTCATCAAGCGTGAGGTACTGCTGAAGCACGGCCGTGGTCACGCAGAAGTTCATCGAGGAGGTGTAGGACGTGCCCGGGTTGAGGTTGGAGGCGATGGCGACGGTCGCGCCGGCGTCGATAAGCTTGCGTCCCGGTGCCAGCGGCTCACGCGTGGACAGGTCGCAGGCAGGCAGCAAGGTGGCCACCGTATCCGAAGACGCCAGTGCCTCAACATCGGCATCGCTGAGGTAGTTGACGTGGTCCACGGAGGCAGCACCCAGCTCCACCGCGAGTGCTACGCCTGGCCCCTCGCCCAGCTGGTTGCCGTGCACGCGCACGCCCAATCCGCGGGCCTTACCGGCCTCGAGCACGCGGCGCGACTGATCCTCGTCGAATGCACCGCGCTCGCAGAAGACGTCAATCCACTGCACGTGCTCGGCCACCCCATCGAGCATGGGGCCGACCACCTCGTCGAGGTAGGTCTCGGCCTCTGCTCCCGGCGGCACGAGGTGCGCGCCAAGGAAGGTCACGTCATCGACGTGGCGGGCCGCCACGCGAGCGGCCTCAACCTCGGAGGCGGTGTTGAGGCCGTAGCCTGTCTTCGTCTCCAGCGTCGTCGTTCCCCCGCGGCGGGCGGCGGCGATGCGCTCCACCAGAAGCTTTTCCAGGCGCTCCTCCCCCGCCGAACGGGTCGCGTCCATGGTCACGGCGATGCCACCGGCCTGGTAGGACTCGCCCGCCATGCGAGCTTCGAACTCGGCGGAGCGGTCGCCGTCGAAGATCATGTGGGTATGGGAATCCACCCAGCCCGGCAGAACTGCGCGCCCGCCAAGGTCGACCTTCTCGTCCGCGGCTGGCGCCTCGGAGGCCGGTCCGATCCAGGCGATGGTGCCGTCGGTGTTGGCGATGAGGGAGGCGTCGGCAAGCGTGCCTGCCTCCGACACCGTGCGCAGCTCTGAGATTCCAGTAAACAGGGTGGACATGATCTTCTTTTCCTCTCGTGTCTAGTCGCGGGCCTTGAATTCCATCGGGATACGCACGCCGCGCTCGTCGGCGACTTCCTTGGCGCGAGTGTAACCGGAATCCACGTGGCGGATAACGCCCATGCCCGGGTCGTTGGTGAGCACCGCGCGCAGCTTGGCGGCGGCCAGCTCGGTGCCATCGGCGACGGTGACCTGGCCCGCGTGGATGGAGCGGCCCATGCCCACGCCACCGCCGTGGTGGATGGATACCCAGGTGGCACCGGAAGACACAGCGGTCATGGCGTTGAGCAGCGGCCAGTCAGCCACGGCATCGGTGCCATCGAGCATGGCCTCGGTCTCGCGGTACGGGGAGGCCACGGAGCCGGAGTCCAGGTGATCGCGGCCGATGACGATCGGGGCCTTGATCTTGCCTTCCTTGACCAAGTCATTGAAGAGCAAGCCAGCCTTGTGGCGCTCGTTGTAGCCCAGCCAGCAAATACGTGCCGGCAGGCCCTCGAACTCCACGTACTCCTCTGCGGCATCGAGCCAGTTGTGCAGGTGCTCGTTGTCCGGGAAGAGCTCCTTGAGAGCCTGGTCGGTGACCTTGATGTCCTCCGGGTCGCCGGAAAGCGCTGCCCAGCGGAACGGGCCCAAGCCCTCGCAGAAAAGCGGGCGGATGTAGGCCGGGACGAAGCCCGGGAACTCGAAGGCACGCTGATATCCGGCCTTGCGGGCCTCGTCGCGGATGGAGTTGCCGTAGTCAAAAACCTCTGCACCCTCGTCTTGGAATTCCACCATGGCCTGAACCTGGGCGGCCATGGCCTCGCGGGCCTTCTTCGTGAAGGTGGTCGGGTCCGCCTTGGCCTCGTTGTGCCAATCCTCGACGGTGATTTCGGTGGGCAGGTAGCTCAGCGGGTCGTGCGCGGAGGTCTGGTCCGTAACGATGTCCACGGTGAACTCGCCCGCGCGCTGGCGGCGCAGCACCTCCGGGAAGACCTCGGCGGCATTGCCTACGAGGCCAACGGACAGAGGCTTCTTGTTCTCCTTGGCGTCGAGCACCAGCTTCAGCGCCTCGTCCAGGTCGGTGACGACCTCATCGAGGTAGCGCTTGGACTGGCGGCGCTTCAGGCGGGTTTCGTCAACATCAACGATGAGGCAGGCGCCGCCATTCAAAGTAACGGACAGCGGCTGCGCGCCGCCCATGCCGCCGCAGCCACCGGTCAGGGTGAAGGTGCCGGCGAGCGTGCCGTTGAAGCGTTTCTTGGCCACGGCCGCAAAGGTCTCAAAAGTACCCTGCAGGATGCCCTGGGTGGCGATGTAGATCCAAGAACCGGCCGTCATCTGGCCGTACATCATCAGGCCCTCGTCCTCGAGCTTGCGGAAGTGCTCCCAATTGGCCCAGTCACCGACCAGGTTGGAGTTCGCAATGAGCACGCGCGGTGCCCACTCGTTGGTTCTCCAGATACCCACCGGCTTGCCGGACTGCACCAGCAAGGTCTCGTCGGACTCGAGATCCTTCAGCGACTCCACGATGGCATCGAAGGCTTCCCAGCTGCGGGCAGCGCGTCCGGTGCCGCCGTAGACCACGAGGTCCTCGGGGCGCTCGGCAACCTCGGGGTCGAGGTTGTTCATGAGCATGCGCAGCGGGGCTTCGGTCTGCCAAGACTTGGCGTTCAGTTCGGTTCCGCGCGGGGCGCGTACTTCGCGTGGTTCAGACATGACTTCCTTTCGCTCGTGCTTTTCGACGCCCTCCCAAACCCCCAAGGCCGGTTTCCCGGGGCTGTCCCTTTTAAGGCTTGGTCAGCGTCACACAGGACAAGTTACTGTGACGCAGCACCATGAGCCAGGACACTTTTGGCCTAGTTGTCTCAGATACAAGACTGTCGCACGACCAGTACTGCAGCGGCGCGCTGTCCGCCTTCGCCACATTCAGCTGCCCTGCAGCGGCCCCGCATCAACCAACCCAATGGCTCCACACCTCCGCCCAACCCAAAAGTGCAGACCTGGAAGTGTATTCATGCAGGTGGGCGTCGTGAAGCGCCAAGGCAGTGCTTGACGACGACCAGCAGGTCTGCACTTCCAGGTCTGCACATCTACAAACGAGGGCCGCGCGCCAAATGCTTCCCCACCGTCTCCTGGAAATAGTCAGGCCGCGAACTCAACTGTTCTGGGCTAAACCTCAAAACGATGTAGCCCTTATTGAGGATGGCTTGCTGGCGCCGGTGTTCCGCGCGAATCACCTCTTCAACCTCGTGCCTGTACTTGACGTACCCGTCAATCTCAATCACGAGCCACCCATTAATGACCAGATCCGCTCGATAGTTCTCAATCACATACTGCGCCTTGACCCAGCGCAGCTCCGGGTAGTCCGCCGCAAGAATCAAGGCACGGGCATAGGATTCCCACGGTGACTCCGAGCAGTTGATGCTTTCAGCAACCGCCCGCCGCGCGGCGGCAACACCCTTAACTCTCCCCATAGCGCCGAGCGTCTCACTGATCCAGAACTGGCCAACATTGCGCGCCCGCACGTCATCGACGGCAACGAGTCCCTCCTCAAATCCATAGAACCGCGCAATATCAATGGCCGTGCGCTCCAGGGTTGACACGCGAATCCCGTGAACCACCGTCTCTTTACCGCGCAAGTCCATGCGGCGATAACGGACAGTGGCTTTAGATCGTGGAGGTACCGAGTTCGAAGGCAACGTTGCCTCCCATTCGGTCGGCGGCACAACCAGCGGAATTCCGTGAATAAGGGCGGCGGATTTTCCCACTAATGTTGCCTTGGGCAAGGTCAACCCGAGCACATATGCCTTCGTGGTCTCCTTCTGCCACGGCTTGAGTTCGTGCCAATGCATCATCGGCAGTACGAAGCACCACGCCAGTTTGGCTACCTTGCCGGCGTGCACCTTCTTCCACCGGGGATCATCATTGGGTAGCTTGCGAAGGTCGATAAGATGCTGGTCTAAGAAGTTAAAGAGTTGTTCATTGTTCATGCACTACTCATAACCCAGCTTTGTGTGCCTCGCCACAGATAGGCTTCCGTACTTCGCCTCCGCCGCACTACCTGCAATCCGGTACCCAGCCAAAAGTGCAGACCTGGAAGTGCATTCATGCAGGTGGGCGTCGTGAAGCGCCAAGGCAGTGCTTTGCGACGACCAGCAGGTCTGTACTTCCAGGTCTGCACTTTTGAAATCAAGGGCGCACGAGAAAGCCCCATGGACCGTGTGGACCATGGGGCTGGGGTGGAGTTAGCGCAGCGTGCCGACGGCCCCCTCTACCGCATCCACCAGCGCACCTTCCTTGACCAGGCGCACGGTCTCCTCAATCTCCGGGGAGAGGTAGCGGTCGGTGCCCGGACCCTGGACAGTCTGGCGCAGAGCGTCGATAACCGCGCCGGTACCCTTGGCCGGCTGGCCCTCGCGCATATCGATGGCGCGGGCGGCGGTAAGGATTTCGATGGCGAGGACGCGCTGCAGGCCATCGACTGCCTTGCGCAGCTTGCGCGCACCCGACCAGCCCATGGAGACGTGGTCTTCCTGCATGGCCGAAGACGGGATGGAATCCGCCGAAGACGGGTTGGCCAAGCGCTTGAGTTCAGAGACGATGCCTGCCTGCGCATACTGTGCGATCATGTGGCCGGAGTCCACGCCCGGGTCATCCGCCAGGAAGGCATTGAGGCCGCGGTTGCGAGCAACATCGAGGAAGCGATCGGTGCGGCGCTCAGAGATGGAGGCCAGGTCCGCCACGACGATGGCCAGGAAGTCCAGCGCATAGGCCACCGGCGCACCGTGGAAGTTGCCGTTGGAGACCACGCGCCCGTCCTTGGCCACCACCGGGTTGTCGACGGCCGCAGCGAGCTCACGCTCCGCAACCAAGGCGGTATGCGCCAGGGTATCGCGGAAACCACCGGCCACCTGCGGGGCGCAGCGCACCGAATAGGCGTCCTGGACCTGCTTCTTCTTGAAGTCCTCGAGGGCCGCCGCGAGAATCTCCGAGCCTTCCGCCACCGAGAGGATATTCGCCGCAGCATCCGCCTGGCCCGGGTGCGGGCGCAGCTGCTGCAGGTCATCGGCGAAGACCACCAGAGTGCCCAGCAGACCTTCCACCGTCATTGCGGTGGCAATATCCGCGGTCTTGGCCAGTTCACGCAAGTCTGTAATAGCAAGGCAAAGCTGCCCCAGCATACCGTCGGTGCCGTTGATGAGTGCTAGGCCTTCCTTCTCCCGCAGCTTGAGCGGCTCAATGCCGGCAGCCGACAAGGCCTCGGCGGCAGGGATGATGTCGCCGCCGTCGACGCGCACCTCGCCCTCACCCAACAGCGCCAGCGCGCAGTGCGCAAGCGGAGCCAAGTCACCGGAACAGCCCAAGGAACCGTACTCGCGGACCACCGGGTGGATATTCGCATTGAGCACCGCGGCATAGGTCTGCGCCACCACCGGACGCACGCCGGTGCGGCCAGTACACAGGGTGGACAGGCGCAGCAACATGAGCGCTCGGATAACCTCTTGCTCTACCTCCGGGCCCGTGCCCGCAGCATGGGAGCGCACGAGCGAGAGCTGCAGCTGCGCGCGCATCTCCTCCGGAATATGACGGCGGGCCAGCGCGCCGAAACCAGTAGAAATGCCGTAGACCGGAGTCGGGTCCTGGGCCAGCTCCTCGACGCGCTCGCGAGTGGAAGCGATTTCCGCCAGGGCATCCTCAGAAATTTCTACCTGTGCGCCATAGCGCGCAACGGCTACGACCTCTTCGATGCTCAGCGCACCCATACCCACGGTCACGGTGGAGGGATAAGAATTGGACATGTAAGGCTCCTTCAACGTCACTGCATTACCCGCACCTCACCCCTTTCAATAAGGGGTAAAAGGCACGCGAAAATACGTACTTGCTTTCACAAGTTTAGAAAAATAGTGATACGCGCGACAGCCTTACGCGCTGCGCTCATAGTACAACAGGTTCCCCGGCGCGCAAGCACCTCGCACACCCACGCGCACTAACGGCGCCCGTACATCCTCGCCGCAACCTGCTGCGCAGCCGCGTGTAATTTCTCCGCCGCGCCGGCGGCATCAACGGTGCCCACGGGAAAGGTCACAGCCAGCGCCGCCGCGGGCCTGCCCACGTGGTCTACCACCGCCACGCCAACCGACGCCTGCCCCCGCGCCACCACCTCAACTTCTTCGGCCCAACCACGCTCGCGTACCTGGCGCAGTATCTCCTTGTACTCCCCAAAACCTAAGGAACCAGGGAAATAGGCCGCCCGCCATTCCGCTTCTGGTAGCAGCGCCAGCATGGCGCGCCCGGAGGCCGTCTTTTGTGCCTGCAGGCGCACTCCCCTCTCCGTGACCAGTGACAGCGCCCCCGGCGCGCGCACCTCGTTGAGGTAGAGGATCTCCGAACCCGCCAAGCGCGACAGGTGCCCCGAGCCGCCCACAGTGCTGGCGATGCGTTCAAGATGCCCCTGCGTTGCCTTCACGAGGGGCTGCTGCGTGGCATAAGCCGCGGCCATGGAGTAGGCAGCGAGCCCCAACCCATAGGTTTGGTTCTCCGGCAGGTGCACCACGAATCCTGCGTCCACCATCTCCTTGAGCAGGTGGTAGGTGGACGAGCGCGGCAGGTTCAGCTCACTGCGAATGCGCGCGGCGGAAATCGGCACGTCGATGGTGGACAGCAGCCGGAGGATTTCCAGCGCGTTGCGCGCCGCCGGGACTCGGGAGGTACTCATGGGCCCACATTCTAGTGAGCCCTCGTTTAAGTCCTCCTTAGGTCACCAAGAAGGCAATCGGCGTCGTAATGATGATGGTGAGCACCACGCGCTCGAACCAGATGACCACGAGCTGCCACAGCTTGATAGGAATCTTGGTGGCCAGGATGCAGGGCACCAGCGCGGAGAAGAAAATGATGGCGGAAATCGCGACCACGCCGATAACGAACTTGAGCACCATGCTCGAGGACCCAGCCGCCACGGTGGCAGGCAGGAACATTTCCGCGATTCCCATGGCGGCTGCCTTGCCCGCGAGTGCCGGTTCTGGCAGCTGGACAATCCACGCGAAGGGATAAAACAGGTAGCCCAACCAATCGAAGAGCGGGGTGAAGTTAGCCAGCAGAAGGCCAATCAGGCCCACGGACATGATGGAGGGCACGATTGCCGCCGCCATGCGCACGCCATCGCGCAGGTTCTCCCAGATGGCAGCACCCAAGGACGGCGCGCGGTCCAGCGCCAGCAGCGCCTCGCGCCAGGCGGCCTTGATGAAGTTACCCTTGACCGGTTTTTCCGGGTCCGGTTGCACACCGTCCACATACTCATCAGGGATCCTGCTCAGCGGCGGAATCCACACGGTAATCGCCGTAACCACAAAGGTCACCACGAGGGATACCGCGAAGTAGGTCCCCCACATGCCCATCAGGTCGAGCTGCTTGGCGACGATCACCATGAAGGCCGCCGAGACCGTCGAGAAGCCCGTCGCGATGATGGATGCCTCACGCGCGGTGTAGCCGCCGCGCTGATACACGCGGTCAGTAATCAGGATTCCCAGCGAGTAGGAGCCCACGAAGGAAGCCACAGCGTCGATGGCGGAGCGCCCCGGCGTGCGCCACAGCGGGCGCATGATGGGCTGCATGAACACGCCCACGAATTCCAGGAGGCCATAGCCAATCAGCAGGCCCAGGAAGGCGCCGCCAATCGGCACGATGAGGCCCACCGGGGTGGCAATGGAATTCCACAGGAAGGGCACGATGTCCTCATTGCCCAGCACTCCCGGCAGAGTTCCGATGACCATGAGGAAGGAAACCACCAGGCCCACCACGTTGAGAACTGTAAAGACCGCTTGCAGCGGACCCTCCCGCCAGTTCTTGTTCACGATGCTGCGCACCGTGCCATAGAGCGCCAGCGCCAGGATGAACCAGGGCACGAAGGCATCGGCATAGGTGCGGATGATGGTGACCATGTGGTCAAGCGGAATGGACTTCTTTCCGTCATAGCTGATGGGAAAGAAGAATACGAAAGCGCCAATAGCGCTGTAGACAAAGAGGCGCCAGATGCCCTTCTTGGAGGGGACATCGTCGTCGCTTTCGTAGAAGGCGTCAACGATTGCGTCTTCAGAGTTCATGTTCTACCTCACGGTGGTGGAAACTACACGTCATTAGCACGGCCACGACACGCCCAATATTTGAGCGAGCCAAACAAAAACACACACCAAGAAAAGGCGGTTGCTTGAAGCCGTGCCCACGCGACAGCCACACGCAGGTCTTCCACATACTAGCGGCACCACACGCACTTGTCACACGCGTCACCCCCATAAGCGGAATGAGTCCCCCGCCATAGAGCCCAACCGTGCCACCCCCACCACAAAATTGACCCCACGTCTGAACTAGAGGAAAGTAACTCCCAGACCCACCCGCACCAACCACTCCCCTTCATCCGCGGCGCCGGAACCAACGAGCACCGCATTGGGGAACTGAGGAGGACGCATCCCCGTGGCAGAAACCACCGCCAAGCGCCCCGGCTTGAAACACCGGCACCTGCACTTCATCGCCTTGGGCTCGGCCATCGGCACCGGCCTGTTCTACGGCTCCGCCGGCGCCATCCAAGCCGCCGGCCCCTCGGTCCTCTTGGTCTATCTCCTCGGCGGCGCCGTGGTTTACTTCCTCCTACGCGCGCTGGGTGAGATGTCCGTGCACCACCCCGTCACCGGCTCCTTCGCCGAATACGCCCGCGCCTTCCTAGGCCCCTGGGCGGGTTATATCACCGGCTGGATGTTCGCCTTCGAGATGGTCATCGTGGCCCTAGCGGATCTGACCGCCATCGGCGTCTATATGCAATTTTGGTTCCCCGGCTCGCCCAAGTGGGTGTGGGTCGCCGCCACGCTGCTCCTCGTCGGCGGCGCCAACCTCGCCACGGTTAAGGCCTTCGGCGAGCTGGAATTCGCCTTCACCATCGTCAAGGTCGGCGCCGTCATCGCAATGATCCTAGGCGGCGTGGCCGTGCTCGTCTTCGGCCTCTCCACCGCGGAGACCACCGGCCCGGCCAACCTGGTCAACGATGGCGGCTTCTTCCCCAACGGTATTTCCGGCATGGTCGCTTCCTTCATCCTCGTCCTCTTCGCCTTCGGCGGCACGGAGATCGTCGGCGTCGCCAGCGCGGAGGCCGAGGACCCCGCCAAGTCCGTGCCGAAAGCCGTCAACACCATCCCGGTGCGCATCCTGCTCTTCTATGTCTTGGCCATCCTGGTCATCCTCATGATCAACCCCTGGCGCAGCATCACCGGTGAGGAAAGCCCCTTCGTCCAAATCTTCTCCACCCTTGGCGTCACCTGGGCCGCGGCCGCCCTCAACGTCGTCGTCATCACCGCGGCGGTCTCCGCTATTAATGCCGATCTCTTCGGCGCCGGCAACGTCCTCACCGGCTTGGCACGCCAGAACCTCGCACCGCAGATCATGGCGAAGAAGACTCGGGGTGTGCCCGTCATGACCATGATCATCCTGCTCATTGTCATGATCATCGGCACCGCGCTCAACGCGCTCATCCCGGAGAATGTCTTCGAAATCATCGCCTCCCTGGCCACCTTTGCCACCATCTACGTGTGGTTGATGATCCTCCTGGCACACGTGGCCTCCCGCCGCCAGATGCCCACCGAAGAGCGTGCCAGCCTGGAATACACCGTCCCCTTTTGGCCCTGGGGCCAATACTTCTCGATCGTCTTCATCATCTTCACTTTTGGCATCATGGTATGGCAGGAGCAGTACCGCCCGGCACTCGCCACGGGCGTTATCTTCATCCTCCTCATGACGGCCATCTTCTACCTCACCGGCCGCCGCACCGCCGCAGGTACCACGCAAGGAACAGACGCGAAAGGATAACCATGAACACCGTTGATGCCCCCGCCTACTCCCCCGCCCCCGAGTGGTCCGGCCGCTCCGATGGCCCGGGCCCCGAGCATGCGCGGTGGCACAGCGTGGTTCGCCCGCTGGACGTCGCCAAGCCCCAGGCAGAACCCGGCGTCGCACTCCTTGGTTTTGCCTCCGACGAGGGCGTTGAGCGCAACCATGGACGCCCCGGCGCGGCTGCAGGCCCGGCCGCCCTGCGCAGCGCCCTGGGTTCCCTGGCGCTGCACCATACGCACCCGCTTTACGACGCCGGCACGATCACCACTCAAGGCACCGACCTGGAGGGCTCCCACGAGCGCCTCTCCGAAGCAGTGGAGACACTCTCGCGCGCCGGGCACCTGCCCATCATCCTCGGCGGCGGCCACGAGACAGCCTTCGGCTCCCACCGCGGCGCCTTCCGCGCCCAGGGCCCACTGCAGATCATCAACTTGGACGCGCATTTCGATCTCCGCACCGCGGACGTGCCCACCTCCGGCACCCCGTTCAAGCAGATTTCTGACCTGGTGGGCCGCGAGGACTTCGACTATTCCGTCCTGGGAATCTCCCGCCCCAACAACACGCCGGTGCTTTTCGACGAAGCCTCCACCCTCGGCGTCACCGTCGTCCTCGACGAGGAACTGCTCAGCATGGACCGCGCCCAGGTGCGCGACACCGCCGCGCGCATCTGCGCCGGTACCACACCCATCCACCTCTCCATCGACTTGGACGTTCTGCCCGCCGACCAAGCACCCGGTGTCTCCGCCCCCGCAGGCCTCGGCGTCTCGGTAAACATCATCCGGGAACTCGCACTCACCATCGCCGCCACGGGACGCCTGGCGCTTGTCGACGTCGTCGAGCTCAACCCCACCTTCGACATCGACGCCCACACCGCCAAGCTGGCCGCGCGGTTGATTGATGACATTGTGACGGCACACTTTTCTGCTGCCACGGACGCGAATTCCTAGATAAGACCGGGGCCAGCCGGCATACTAGTCCCCATGAGCTCACCGATTCGTGTTGTCGGCGCCGTCTTCACAGACGGCAATCGTTTCCTGGCCTGCCGAAAGGCTCCTGGAAAGTCCCTCGCCGGCATGTGGGAGTTTCCGGGCGGCAAAATTGAATCTGGCGAAACCCCGGAGCAGGCGCTCGCGCGTGAAATCAAGGAAGAGCTTTCCGTAACCGCAACCGTTGGCGATAAGGTCACCTCGACCGTGTACGAGTATGACTTCGCCACCATTGAGCTAACTACATTCCTGTGCCGCATCGAGTCCGGTGAACTAATCCTTAGTGATCACGACGAGACGCGTTGGGTGACCCCTGCCACGGCACGGGAACTCGACTGGGCTCCCGCAGACATTCCCACCGTCAAACTCATTTCTTCGCGCCTATGAGCTCCGAATCCATCCTGCCTTTTGGCATCTACGAAACCCCCGTCACCGCTCGTATTCAGGAGCGAATCGACGAGACCAAGCGAGCGCGCCCCACGGCTGCTACTGGCATTGCTCACGAGTCCACGAAGGACGTCAATCCGCGCTTCGCCGCGGCAGTGTCCCAGCATTTTGTCAAAGCACTTGAACAAAAACTCACCGAGATGACGAAGGCAGAAGACCGCGTTGCCCTCATCAATGCGCTAGCACAACACCTTGGTGCGGATGAGTCTATCGCCGCAGAACAGCTGCTCTACGCTATCTACAGATCAGAGCTTGAAGAGCCGCCAGAGCTTCCGGAAGTCTCGCTCAACACCAGTGCCTTGTTCACCAACAGCGTGGACGATACAAATATGTCGGTCGAAATCGCTCGCGAGATCCGCACGGCGGATTCCGTCGATCTGCTGTGCGCTTTCATCAAGAGCTCGGGCATTGCCGTCATCAGCGATGAACTGGAATACCTCAGGGATCACCAGATTCCGTTGCGAGTCATTACGTCCACTTACTGCGGCGCGACCGAAGCAGCCGCAGTGCGTCGACTCGTGGAAGATTACGGTGCTGAAGTCCGCATTTGCTACGAACACAAGAGCACACGCTTGCATGCCAAAGCCTGGCTCTTTCGGCGAAAATCCGGGTTCGACACCGCGTTTATCGGCAGCTCAAACCTTTCGCGCTCAGCGCTGGTTGATGGTTGGGAATGGAACGTCCGAGGTTCTCGTTCCTCCACGCCGGAGATCATTGAGAAGTTCATCAAGACCTTCGATAGCTATTGGTACGACAATCACTTCAAAACCTTTGAACCGGAGAAGGACCACGCGCGCCTCAAGGAGGCTCTCGGCAGCGCCAAATTCCTCGAATCAAAGCCCGGCGAAAAGCTCGAGCTATCTGGCCTTCGCGTCGAGCCCTACCCCTACCAAGAAGAGATGCTCGAAGCTTTAGAGTCCGAGCGCGAAGTTCACGATCGTCACCGCAACCTCCTGATTGCCGCCACCGGTACAGGCAAGACGGTCGTGGCCGCATTGGACTACCGCCGCCTGTGCGAGAAGCTGGGGCGTAGGCCACGTCTGCTTTTCATTGCCCACCGGCGTGAGATTCTCACCCAGGCCCAGCGGACATATCGCGAGGTACTTAGTTCCGCTGGGTTTGGCGAGCTCCTCCTAAGCGGTGAACAGCCCGCCCAGTGGGACCATGTCTTCGCGAGCATCCAGTCTCTGAATAGCAAACGCCTAGCCCAGCTTGCGCCTGACCATTTTGAAGTCGTCGTCATTGACGAGTTCCACCACGCCGAGGCCGCGACGTACCGCGCAGTTCTGGACTACCTGCAACCACGTGAACTCCTTGGCCTCACGGCCACACCGGAGCGCGGTGACGGCGAGAACGTCCAGAAGTATTTCGACTATCGCGTAGCCCATGAGCTTCGCCTCTGGGATGCATTGCGCCTCCAGCTCCTCGCGCCGTTGCACTACTACGGAGTCGACGATGATACCGACCTGACGAGCCTGACCTGGAACCGTGGAAAGAAGGACTACCAAGCTTCGGAGCTGAGCGAGATTTATATCAAGGCCGGAGAAAAGCGCACCAAGTTCATCATCAACGAGCTCAATCATCGCATCTTCGATCTCTCCGAAATGAAGGCCCTTGGCTTCTGCGTGACCATCGCCCACGCCGAATACATGGCGGAGCAATTCAACCTTTTCGGCATCCCTGCCTTAGCGGTCAGCAGCAAGCTCAACGTTGATGAGCGTCGTCGCGCCATTGAGCAGCTTCGCGAAGGCACTATCAAGATCATCTTCGCGGTCGATATTTTCAACGAAGGCGTCGATATCCCAGCGGTCAACACGCTGCTGCTTCTGCGCCCGACGCAAAGCCCGGTGCTCTTCGTCCAACAGCTCGGCCGCGGCCTGCGCCTCAACGAAGGAAAGAACGCCTGCACCGTCTTTGATTTCCTAGGCCTCCAGCACGAGGAATTCGATTTCGAAGAGCGCTTCAAGGTGCTTACCGCCGCTCGCGGAAAGAACCTCGCCAAGGAGGTAGAGCAAGGATTCCCCACTGCCCCGCCTGGCTCCAACATCACCTTGGACCGCGTAACGACCGAGCGCGTTCTAAAGAACATCAAACGCTTGGCCCGGAACACAGTTAAGAAGATACGAGCACTGATTACTGACTACGGCACGACCGATCTCGCAAGCTTCATAAATAGCTCTGGCGTCCCCGTGGAAGACATCTACCGTCGCAAGGGCATTACGTGGACCACGCTGCTTCGCGACGAGAACCTGCTGCCCTCCGGCCCTGCGAGCGAGCACGAAGAGTTTCTACTCAGCCGAATCCGGGTGCTGTTACACATCAACGATCCCAACCGCGTAGCGGCCTACAGTCTCCTGGTTTCTCCGGATGGGCCATATGAAAAGGACATGACTCCCGAGCAAGTCCGGTACGCCACCATGCTTGTGCTGGCTCTGTGGGCGAACTCAAATACGGCAATCCCAGAGACCATTGACCAGGCCCTGAGCATCATCCGCGCCTGCCCTGCCTTCGTCGCCGAAGTAACTCAGGTTATGCGGCTCACACTCGACCGCTCCCGAGTCATCCCAGAGAAATCGACGAATAGTGTCTTGGAAACACACGCGGATTACAGCCTCGCCGAACTCGTCGGCGCTTTGGACGACGGCTCTCTGCGCAAGCTCGCCAACCTCCCACGCGAAGGGGTACGCCGCTTCGATGCCTCTAACACTGATCTTTTCCTGGTTACTTTCCAAAAGGATGAGAACGTTAGTGCTTCGACAAACTACCGCGATTACCCGCTAGCACCGGATCGTTTGCACTGGGAATCCCAATCCACCACATCACTTAAGTCCGCGATGGCCCGCCGCTACATCCACCACCATGAGCTCAACGGCAACATCATCATCGCAACCCGTTTTAATAAGAAGAACAAGGTGGATACGGCTTCGGCATATACCTTCCTAGGAAACGTCGATTACGTCACGCACAGCGGTGAGAAGCCGATCCAGTTCGAATGGAGCCTCCGCCGTGACATGCCCAAGCAGCTTTATGCAGCCGGGCGCACTGTGGCTTAAACCTCACAGTGAGTTAAGCCAGGAAGTTGACGCCGTAACCACCATAAATTAATCTTTTCTTAGCAGATTAAGAAGTAATTAATCTCTGTTGCCTTGGTGCAGAAAAATGGAGGTCGGTTATGGGAGCCGCGAGCGAGCGTAGCCAAAAGCGCTGGAACCGCCCAGATACCGGTTCCGAAACTTCCGTGTATGGGTTTACGCGTTTTAGGGAACGCAGCTTCAAGACTGGCACCACCCCACGATGGGCTGCATGCAGCAAGAAAGCGCGCCACACGCGCTAAGTAGCGTTAAAGCCGCCCCAAAACTCCGTCAGCACAACTCCGCTAGCAATTCGTAGTCGGACTATTCCGCTTTCTATCGCCGCGGGTGGTAGCGGCGGCGCAACCCACGCAGAATGATCTTCCGCTCCCCCAAGGTGTCGCGGCCGAATGCCCACGCAACAATGCCGGCCGCAGCCACTACTGCGCAGAACCCGAAAGCGGTCTCAAATCCGTACCTATCCGCCAGCAGCCCGATGAAAATCGGGCCTAAAATCTGCCCGAAGTCACCTGCCATCTGGAACGTCGACAGCACCTGTCCGCCCGAGCGCTGCGAGCCGACGATGTCCGCCACGGCTGCTTGCTGCGACGGAGCGATGAGGCCCGATGCCGCGCCGGACAGGGCGGAGAGGATGAGGAGGGATACGATGTTCGTCGCCAAGCCCAGCGTGCCAACGAACAATGCGGAACCCACCAGTCCTGCAATGATGAGCGGGCGACGTCCGACCCGGTCAGACCATGATCCGGAGAACTGCAGGACAATGGCGTTGCCGGCGGCGAAGGCCGCCAGAGCGACGCCCGACGTCGAGGCGCCGTTGGCAAAAATGGCGGCTGCGAACAGAGGGAGGACAGCCACGCGCACGCCCATGTTGATCCAGCCTTGGGCAAAATTCGACGTCAGTACCGCCCGGTAGGCGGTATCCTCCCAGGCTTCCGCCAAGTGCATCGGACGGAGTTGGCGCCGGCGCTCATCGGCGCGATTGACCGACGGCATGAGGATCCACACAACCAACGCGGCGATAGCCACACCGGTGCCGTAAATAAAGAAGGGCCACCGGAACCCCAGGAAGGAAAGGCTCGCACCCACGAGCGGACCAATCACGTTGCCGAGAAGGAAGGATGTGGCGTAGGTGGCCGAACAGCGCCCGCGGATGCTGGGCGGTGCCAGGCGCACGATGAGGCCCATTGCCGCGACAGTAAACATCGTCGAACCAATGCCCGCGATAGCCCGCAGCGCGACGATCTGCCAGTATTCCTGCGCCATCCCCACCAAACCGGTGGTGAGCGCCACGGTGAACAAACCTGTCACGTAAACGCGGCGCGTGCCCACGCGGTCAATGAGGAAGCCGGCGGCCGGGGCGAAGACAAGGCGGCTGGCGGAAAAGACGGAGACAACCAGTCCGGCCGCCGCCATCGAGACGTCGAAGCTGACGATGAACTGTGGAAGCAGCGGCGCAATGAGCCCGTACCCCAAGGCGATGATGAACCCGGCGGTGACCATGACCCAAATTTCCCGCGGGATTTTAACCTGCGGAGCTGCAGTATTTTTCATATCGCCATTCACTGTATCCCACCCCGTCAAATCATCGCACACATGTTCGACTCGCCTGTGGGGATGTCCGCTCGGTTTTCTAGTGTGTGGGCCATGAAGAACTACAGCAGCATTCACACGTCCGTTCAGTCCCCGTCCACTCTCAGCACCGGTGAACTCACCACGGAGATCCTCTACCACCACCACGAAACGCTTCGCTCCATAGAGAGCATCATCCGTCATCCGCGCTCGCTTGCGCGGCCGACGCCGCAGTGGCGCCCGCCATCAAAGGTATTGCCACCGGTAGAGATATATGGCGGTGAAGCGCTCCCCCTGACACTTACTATTTCGCGCCACCGCGTGGGTGAGCGGGCTAAGGCCCGCGTTCTGGGTTATGGCGAAAAGCGCGTGCCTTCCTACCTCGTTACGGTGCGCATCACCGATCCGACTGGGCGTCCCGTCGCGCCTTCGCTAGCGGAAGCCTGGGTGCGGGCACTGGTTCCAGAGGAGCTTGTCTCCGCGGTGCATGAGATTTCCAGCAGCAGCGCGGCTACGTTTGTGTGGCTGGTGGATAGCACCTACACACCGGTGCATTCCCCGCTTTCCCTTTTCGAAGGGTTTAGTCAGGCCGCCTAATACCGGTGGGCCTCATCAGGTCGAGATGCTCAGCCGCTAGAAATAGCGCTGGATCCGGTCCAGAAAACCTTTGGGCGGCTCCTCATCAAGAGAAAGTGAGAACCTATCCTCAGTCAGCACGCGATCCAATGCTGGGCGCGTCTCCGGGTAGTCATAAAGGCGGAGGATCGACTTCGGCGCCAAGCGGATTGCAATGCACACCACAAGCGCCGTAAACGTCTTGTCAATGACGTCAGAGCACAGGTTCTGAAGCAGAATGGCGAGGTGTTCATCGTGCAGTATGAGCTCCCACAGCGCTATAAGTTCAGCGGGGCCGCGCTGGCCGTAATCGCTGGGAAGTAACCACGTAGAAACGGCGGACAACAATCCTGCGACAATGCCCAGCCCGGTACCAGCAAGCATCATGGCCAGCATTCGTTTAAACACACCACGGCGCGCAAGCCAGCCAAACAAATAGGCCACCACCACGGCTGTTGGCAAATACGCCAAGAGCGACGGGTTGTTGATACTAGCCAGGCAAGCGCTCAAAACTGCGGTGCCCATTCCCAAGACAGGGCCGTAAACGATTGCTATGAAAGCCGTGCCCATCATGTCGAGGTACAAGGGGATGTTGATGTTGAAGATCAACGACGACAAGAGGAGGTTTGCTGCCACTGCAAGCAGAGGGTTGAACAGAGCGTGGTTACCCAAGGACCGCCACTGTGCGGCAATGAAGAGAATTGCGCCGAGCAGACTCAGGCACCACACGCTGGTCGAAAGCACGGAGGAAAAAACAAAATCCCGATGGCCAAAGTCCGGGCGCAACGACAGAATCCAAGACAAAGCCACACACACTAGCGCGGAGCCAACAAACAGACGCTGATACAGCGATGCCTTGTCATTCGGCATTTGTCTTGGTTGCTCCTCTTCAACGCCAGGGAAAAGTACGCTCCTACCCTACCCCGGACGCTTTTAGTCGTCGTCGTCGCCTTCCTCGATGTCGGAGTCATCGTCATCATCGTCGTCGAAAAGAACGTCATCCTCGTCCTCATCATCGGCGCCGAAGATGTCATAGACCTCCGGCTCGTCAAAATCGGAGTCATCGATGCTGACCAGCTGGGCTTCCCAGTCCAAGGCCTGATCGGAGACAAGGCTCAGCACGTCAAAGAGACGGTCGAAGTCGGTGTAGGTGCCCAGTTCGAGGGCCTCGGCAGGAACCTCGATGATGGGAGCTAGCCCGCCGTCAGCGTCTTCCGCGTCACCGAAGATGGCAACGCGCTCTTCTTCGCTCAGGTCCTCTGGAGTCTCGATGTCCCAGAGCTTGCTGATTGCCTCATCCTCCAGCTCATCGAGCTCTTCCTCATCAAAGTCGAAGGAGAGGAAACGCACGACCGCGCTCGGGACACCGTCGATGGCCTCCACCAGCACGCGCAGTTCCGAGTCATTGGCTACCTCCGCCACGACGAGGTTCGGGTTGAATTCGTCCTGGACAAACTCCAACTCAGCGATGCGCTCATCGGTGCCCTCCAGCAGGTCACGCAGCACCGTCACCACCTGGTCCGTGGCGATGTGGCGGGATACGGCCTCAACCGCATCCTCCACAGAGAACGCCACGGACACCAAAACGGCCTCGAAGTCTTCGTCATCCTCGTCCACGTCGGCGGCGGCGATATATACGTTGGCGGCTGGCAGAAGTGGGTCAATTTCCACAAACTGGATTTCCAAATCGGAGGTGATGGGCACGAACATCACATCGTCATTGACGCGGGACTCAATGCCCTCCCCGTCCAGCGCAGAGGCGATATCTTCAAAAAAGCTCATGTGATAAACATCCATCCATGTGGGAGTCTCACCCAGGCTGCTGCCAAGGCCCCACACATCTTACCTGCGTTTGCCCTCAATAGCTGCCGCCCTCAAGCAGGAATCCCAGTTCCTTCAGAATCTCCGGACGCCCGGTGCCCCACTCCAACATGTCGTAGGCCTCCCACGCTTGACGACGCCCCTCCATCGGTGCCTCCTCGACGCGCGGCTCCACATCGAAGACCATGGTCGAGCGCTGCGGTGCGCGATATTGCGGCCAGTTGTCTTCAGGAGCCCCTCCCCTGATGAACTCGCCCCATTGCGCCTGCATGGTCTCGGTCACGTCATCCATTTCGGAGGATTTGGCAATGCTGGTGAGGAAGGAGACGCGTGATGCTCCTGGATCACCAAAGATATTGGAGAGCTCCATCGAGTGCATCGCTCCCAAGCCCAGCCAACGCAGTGCTGCCGGGGCGAAGTCGAAGCGGTACATCCACGTCGGATAGCGCCGCGCATGTTCCGAAGCCACGCGGACGGTGGGGGCCCAGAAGAGGGCGTCGGTAAGCAAGTCCCCAAAATCGCGGCGCGAGACCGCACCACCGTATGCCGCGACGACATCCGGTGCGCTTTCCGGATCGAAGGAAGCTAGCAGGCGCAGCGCTGCGCGCTCACGCGCACTCTGACGCTGGTAGAGGAACTTGCCAAAACTAGCTTCACCGGAGTTGGTTCCTACAAGCAAGGGCACGGGGTGCTGGTTGCCGGCCTCGAAGGCCTCGATGGGGTGCTGTGGGATGAGGTCGCCGTCGACAGTCGGCGCATAGCAGGAATTTAGATACAGTAACTCCCCCGCGCGCCACATCATAGACTGACCGGAGCGCACCACGTCCGCGAAATCCTCTCGACGTAAATCATCCGCGGTGGTATCGCGCGGCAAGGCCATCTTGTGGACCAGCTCCCGGGCCCAAAAGACTGACTGCGCTCGCGAATGAATCATGCCGATCGGTGGTGATTGAGCAATCGCGCGGTGGAACAGGCCCTCGGCGCGCGGAACAGCCATCAACGTCAGGACCGCCGCGCCGCCGGCGGATTCCCCCATGAGCGTGACGTTGTCTGGGTCCCCGCCGAAGGCCGCGATATTGTCCCGCACCCACTCCAGCGCCAAGACCTGGTCCGCCACCGCCGGGTTAGCGCACGCCTCACCGCCAAGGCTTCGGACGTCAAGGTAGCCCAAAGCCCCCAGGCGAAAATTCACCGACACGTAGACCACGCCCATCTGCGCCGCGAATTCGAAACCGCGCAGCATCAGCATGTGGGAGGAGCCCACGATGAAGCTGCCGCCGTGCAGATACACCACGACGGGCAGCTTCTCCCCTTCCTGAGAACCCGACGGCGCATCGGCCCCACCCGCATGGTGTGGGCGGACGACATCGAGGGTCAGGCAGTCCTCTGCGCCTTCAATGCGGTCGGTCCAGGAATAGACCGGCTGCGGGGCAACGTGGCCAAACTCGCGGCAATCCCGGATCCCTTCCCAGGCCGGGGCCGGGCGCGGTTCCATGAAACGGTTTGCGCCCGACGTATCCGCGCCGAAGGGAATCCCGCGCCACGATCGCACGGGCGCGCTCAGTGGACGGTCCGTGCGCAATTCCTCTTCGATGCAGCCGCGTACCCAGCCGCCGCTGGTGAGGACCGTGAGATCGTCGGCAAGCGCGGTGCGTGCTGCCTCGTGGGCGGCGCGGGCACGGGCGCGGAGGGAATCTGCAAGCAAGCGCGCCGCGGCCGCGCTGACCTCACGCGGAGGGGAAGGCTCAAACTCGCTCATGTCTCATACCCTAGTGTGCTAGCTTGCCGACGCGCTCAATAAAGCTTTTTCGATACGGTGGTAAACATACAGTTCAGATTCAAAATCAGCATTAGCAAAGAATTAAGGTGAGACAATGCTCGACAAGGTCTTTGACAAAAAGAACAAAACTGTTAGCCGCCGGGATTCATCTAAAGAGGGGGCCAGCACTTCCGAGACCGTAGGCACCTTGGAGGTTGATGAGTCCAACCGCATTACCCAAGGTTTCTTAGGAGCCATCGACAAGATCGTCTCAGTACAGTCTTCCGTCATCATCAGCTACGTCGAAGGTCTAAAGAAGCGCAACTCCGACGCCAGCCCGGCTCAGCTCCAAGCACTCATTGACAAGCACTTCATGAACATCATCACCGGCACGGGTGCCGCCGCCGGTGCCTCCGCTGCTATCCCCGGTATCGGCCTCGTCACCGGCGCAGCCACCGTTGGCGCTGAATCCCTGGTCTTCCTCGAAGCAGCCGCGTGGTACATCCTCGCCTCGGCGCACCTGCGCGGTGACGACATCCGGGATAAGGAGCGCCGCCGTGCACTCGTGTTGGTGGTGCTCACCGGCTCCCAGGGCAGCGCCTTGGTCGATACCTTTGTGGGCGATGTGACCTCACTGTCCGGTGTAACCTCCGCGGCTACTCTCTCGCGCTTCTCCGGCCCTACCCTCAGCGGCCTCAACGGCCGCCTGACCAAGCTGTTTATGAAGCAAGCCACCAAGAAGCTGAAGTGGGCGTGGGTGTCTAAGCTGCTGCCGATGGGTGTAGGCGCGGTGTTGGGAACAACCGCCAACCGCAAATTGGGCCGCCAAGTTATTGACCATGCCAATACCCAACTCTCCCCCCTGCAGGGGGAGTAAAGGCCGCGAAACGCGCCCAGGATAGTGGCCAAACTTACAGGGCCCGTATCATAAAGGAAGACACTTTTCGGGGTGCCTTTCGCACCCGTGGATTGGCCTACTAGAGTCGAATAAAGACAAACTTAGAAGCACAGAAAGAGGCGAGCATCTGCCGTGAGCAACTCGAGCATCTATGGCCCGAATGCGTGGCTGATTGACGAACAGTTTCAGCAGTACTCAAAGGACCCGAACTCCGTAGACAAGGAGTGGCGCGAGTACTTTGAGGCCAACGGGGCACCGAAGTCGGCCGCACAGTCCAAGGCTGCGGACGCTCCGGCCACCACCCCCGCACAGAAGAAGGGCGCAGCACCAGCTGCAGAGAAGTCCCCTGCAGCTCCGGGCGCCAAGGCACCGAGCGACTCTAAGGCTTCCGCCGCGGCCGCTAAGTCCGCAAAGAAGGCTGAAAAGAAGTCCGAGTCCCCGCTGGATCGCATCAAGGATGCACCGGAGCCGGGCTCCCGCGTGCTCAAGGGCATGTTCAAGGCAATCGCCAAGAACATGGACGAATCCCTGGAGATCCCCACCGCCACCACCGTGCGCGACATCCCGGTCAAGCTCATGTGGGAAAACCGTGCGATGATCAACGATCACCTCAAGCGCACCCGCGGCGGCAAGATCTCCTTCACCCACATCCTGGGCTACGCCATGGTCAAGGCAGTTCAGATCCACCCGGACATGAACGTGCGCTACGAAATCCAGGACGGCAAGCCCACCGTGGTTCAGCCGGAGCACGTCAACCTGGGCCTGGCCATCGACCTCCCGCAGAAGGATGGTTCCCGCGCCCTCGTCGTGGCTGCCATCAAGGAGGCAGAGAACAAGACCTTCTCCGAGTTCATCGATGCCTACCAGGACATCGTTGACCGCTCCCGCAAGAACAAGCTGACGATGGATGACTTCTCCGGCGTCACCATCAACCTGACCAACCCGGGCGGCATTGGCACCCGTCACTCCATCGCCCGCCTGACCAAGGGTTCCGGCGCCATCATCGGTGTCGGCTCCATGGACTACCCGGCTGAATTCGCCGGCACCTCCGCAGACCGCCTGGCTGATTTGGGCGTTGGCCGCCTGGTTACCCTCACCTCCACCTATGATCACCGCGTTATCCAGGGCGCTGAGTCTGGTGAGTTCCTGCGCACCATCGGCCAGCTTATTCTGGACGACGCCTTCTGGGACGAGCTCTTCGAGTCCATGGGCGTTCCCTACCAGCCCTTCCGCTGGGCTGCCGACGTCCCCAACACGGGCGTCGACAAGAACACGCGCGTCATGCAGTACATCGAGGCCTACCGCTCCCGCGGCCACCTGCTGGCTGACATCAACCCGCTGGGCTGGAAGCAGCCGGGCCTGCCTTGGCCGGATCACCGCGACCTGGACCTGGCTACCCATGGACTGACCATCTGGGATCTGGACCGCACCTTCAACGTCGGTGGTTTCGGCGGCAAGGAGACCATGACTCTGCGTGAGGTGGTTACCCGCCTGCGCTCCGCTTACACCCTCAAGGTTGGCTCCGAGTACGCCCACATCCTCGACCGCGATGAGCGCGGCTGGCTGCAGGAGCAGATTGAGGCCGGCATGCCGAAGCCGACCAACTCTGAGCAGAAGTACATCCTGCAGAAGGTCAACGCGGCTGAAGCCTTCGAGAACTTCCTGCAGACCAAGTACGTAGGCCAGAAGCGCTTCTCCTTGGAGGGCGCTGAGTCCCTCATCGCCCTGCTGGACTCCATCGTGGACACCGCCGCTGGCCAGGACCTCGACGAGGTCGTCATCGGTATGCCGCACCGCGGCCGCCTCAACGTTCTCTTCAACATCGTGGGCAAGCCGCTGGCAGATATCTTCGGTGAGTTCGACGGCAACTACAAGGGCGGCCAGCTCGGCGGCTCGGGTGACGTGAAGTACCACTTGGGTGCTGAGGGCGAGCACCTGCAGATGTTTGGTGACGGCGAAATCAAGGTCACCCTGGCCGCTAACCCGTCTCACCTCGAGGCCGTTGACCCGGTCATGGAAGGTATCGCACGCGCTAAGCAAGACATCCTGGACAAGGGCGCGGAGGGCCACACGGTCGTGCCGATCATGCTCCACGGCGATGCTTCCTTCACCGGCCTGGGCGTGGTCCAGGAAACCATCAACCTGTCCAAGCTGCGCGGCTACACCACCGGCGGTACCGTCCACGTGGTCGTCAACAACCAGGTTGGCTTCACCACTACCCCGGATTCCGGACGCTCCACGCACTACGCCACCGACCTGGCCAAGGGCTTCGACTGCCCGGTCTTCCACGTCAACGGCGACAACCCCGAGGCAGTTGTCTGGGTGGGCAAGCTGGCCACCGAGTACCGCCGCCGCTTCGGCAAGGACGTCTTCATTGACCTCGTCTGCTACCGCCTGCGCGGCCACAACGAGGCCGATGACCCGTCGATGACCCAGCCGCTGCTCTACGACATCATCGATGACCACAAGTCCGTCCGTGAGCGCTACACCGAGGAGCTCATCGGCCGCGGCGACCTCTCCGATGAAGAGGCAGAGGCAGCTGCACGCGACTTCCACGATCAGATGGAGTCCGTCTTCACCGAGCACAAGAAGGCGCAAGAGGCTGGACCGAAGGAGCAGACCGGTATTACCTCCTCCCAGGAGCTGACCCGCGGTCTGGATACCTCCATCACTGCCGAGGAACTCGCCGAGATCGGCGATGCCTACGGCACCCCGCCGGAGGACTTCGAGTACCACAAGCGTGTTCGCAAGGTTGCCAAGGACCGCCAGAAGACCTCCCGCGAAGGCGGCATCGACTGGGGTTGGGGCGAGCTCATCGCCTTTGGCTCCCTGGCCAACTCCGGCAAGGTCGTGCGCCTGGCCGGTGAGGATTCCCGCCGCGGTACCTTCACCCAACGCCACGCGGTGGCCTTCGACCCGCACACGGGTAAGGAATACAACCCCGTTGCGCACCTGGCTGAGTCCAAGGGCAATGGCGGCAAGTTCATGGTCTACAACTCCGCGCTGACCGAGTACGCCGGCATGGGCTTCGAGTACGGCTACACCGTGGGTAACCCGGATGCTGTCGTGGCCTGGGAGGCACAGTTCGGTGACTTCGCCAACGGCGCTCAGACCATCATCGATGAGTACATCTCCTCCGGTGAGGCCAAGTGGGGCCAGCTGTCCAGCCTGATCCTGCTGCTGCCCCACGGCTATGAGGGCCAGGGCCCGGACCACTCCTCCGCCCGCATCGAGCGCTACCTCCAGCTGTGTGCTGAGGGCTCCATGACTGTGGCACAGCCGTCCACCCCGGCTAACCACTTCCACCTGCTGCGCCGTCAGGCTCTCGGTGAGATGAAGCGCCCGCTCGTGGTCTTCACCCCGAAGTCCATGCTGCGCAACAAGGCTGCTACCTCCTCCGTCGAGGACTTCACTGAGATCAAGAAGTTCCAGTCCGTCATCAATGACCCGAACTTCGTTGACATCAACGGCAAGAAGGTCGGCGATACGGACAAGGTCAAGACCATCATGCTGGTCTCCGGCAAGCTCTACTGGGAGCTGGCCAAGAAGAAGGAGGCCGACGGCCGCGACGATATCGCTATCGTCCGCGTGGAGATGCTCCACCCGATTCCGTTCAACCGTCTGCGTGAGGCTTTCGAGGCTTACCCGAACGCAACGCAGATTCGCTTCGTACAGGACGAGCCGGCGAACCAAGGTCCGTGGCCGTTCTACAACGAGCACCTGCGCGACCTCATCCCGGATATGCCGGAGATGGTCCGCGTGTCCCGCCGCTCGCAGTCCTCGACTGCTACCGGTAACGCGAAGGTTCACCAGATTGAGCAGAAGAACCTGCTGGAGGAAGCTTTCGACATCTAAAGGCGCTTAAAGCCGACGGCGCTGGCCAAAGCCCAGCGCCGAGCAAGGCCCCGGCCACCACGAACTCACAGCGAGTGTGGTGGCTGGGGCCTTTTCTTGCTTGTGTAACCCGGGTTGCCTCCCCTACCAGACCACAAAAGCCGCGCTGCGCGCTCAGCCACCCGCCCTCCATTCTCCCTTACTCGCCCTTCGCGCTCACCGTGAGCCTCAAACAGCAACCGCAAGCACTCCCGGTGAGCGCAAAGGGAGACGCCCATATGAGTGAGTGCTTTCTCAGATTCCCCACGAAAGGCTAGGCAGCGTTGCACACGTAGATAAGTCTGTGGCACAACCTCTAAGTGATCCATCCGTCAACCGGCGCGATTGATCACGCTGACGCCCTAGCCGACGACGACGGCAGACACCCCTTCTCATGTGGCATCGAACCTCGACAGGGCAAGTGGATCGCCTCAGTGTGATTGAGCAAAAAGAAACGCCCGAGCATTAGCTCGGGCGTTTGCTCGTGGTTTACTCAACCACTGCCGTGAGGCCGGTCGGGCCCCTGCGGATACCTAGTGCTTAGGAATCCTTGCGGCGGCTAGGACGCAGAATCAGAGCTGCACCAGCGATGAGTGCCAGTGCCACACCAATGAGGCCTAGGACGTTAGCACCTGTGTTGGCAAGCTTGCCAGACGAGGTGCTCTTGGAAGAGGCCGGGGTGCTCGATGTCGTTCCTGGCTGGCTAGCCTGGCTCGGCTGTGCACTCGGAGTCTGCTCAGCCGTCGGCTGTGCTTCCGTGCTCGGTACCTCTGGCGCCTTCGGTTCCTCAGGCTTCAGCGGCTCTGCTGGCTTGGCCGGCTTCGTCGGCAGCTCCGGAATGTGCGGAGGCTTGAAGAAGTGGGCCAGTGCCGGCGGAATAATCGCCAGCGGGATGAGCGGCCACAGGCTGCTGAGATCCGGGATGCTCGATGTACCAGGCTTATCCGGCTTTTCGCTCGGTTCCTGGCTCGGGTCGTCACCGGGCTCTTCGCTCGGCTCCTGGCTCGGCTCCTGGCTGGGTTCCTGGCTGGGTTCCTGGCTTGGATCGTCACCGGGCTCTTCGCTCGGCTCCTGGCTTGGATCGTCACCGGGCTCTTCGCTCGGTTCCTGGCTCGGTTCCTGGCTCGGATCGTCCGTCGGTCCCTCGCACTTGCACTTGGTACCGACGCGCAGCTTGCGCGGCTGCGGGTCCTTGATGACTTCCTCAGAAGTCTCCGGATCGCCCTCCGGCACGCCGTCCTTGAGCTTCCAGGTCTTGGTTACTTCCTTCTCACCGTATTCGCCGGCTTGGTCTTCAACGACCTCACCAACTTCCAGGTTCGGGTCGTACTCAATGATGGTGTCGTAAGGAGTGTTCTCCTTGTACGTATCCGTCAGCTCAGTCTCATGGTGCGTCGCAGGACCAATCTCGATGATGTGCGTGGTCGGATCGCTTATCTTTTCAGTGGACTCGTCCTTGGTGGCTTCACCATTCTCTGCATTGACAGTGATGGTGTGCTTGATCTCGCCCTGCTTGCCCTGCTGGATGATCTTCCTCTCACCAGGCTGCAGCTCAGGGTTAACGCGCACCTCAACCTCAAACGGGGTGTTCTCAGTCCATTCGATGACCGTGGAGGCAGGCTGGGCCTTGGTGCCCACGCGAATGATCTGCTTGGTCGGCTCCTTGGTGCGCTCAGTAGTCACTGTCGGGTCGCCAGAAGGCTTGCCATCCACGATCTTCTGGAGGGAGGTTTCAACCTCGGTGCCGGTCTCGCCCTGCTGGTCGACGACCTGCTTACCCTTTTCCAGGGTGCTGTCGAAGACGATCTCAGTCTCAAACGGAATCGGCTTCTCAACCTTGGTCACCACAGAGGTGTCATCAGCCTTCGGACCGTACTCGATGATCTCGTTGATCGGGTCCTTGGTCTGCTTCTCCTCAGGGGTCACCGTGGCATTGCCGGCCGTGGCGGAGAAATCAGCCGTGTAGGTCTTCTCGCCAGGCACGCCCTTCTGGACCACCCTGCTCTCGCCCGGCTTCAAATCCGGGTTCGGGCGGGTTTCAACCTCGAACGGAACCTCGGCAGTCCAGGTGACCTTCTCAGATGCCTCGGAAGGCTTGGTGCCTACCTTGATGACCTGATCAACCGGCTGTTTGGTGATTTCCTCGGTGATCTGCGGGTCACCCGGCTTGGAGTTAACAATGTCTCGCTTGATCGTCACCGTCTTCTCACCAGGAACACCTTCGGTCACAACCTCAGACGTACCGGCAGGCATGTTCGGATCAAACTCGATCTTCACACCGAACGGAACCTCAGACTTCACGGTCTCAGTGGTGGTTCCAGTGGTCTTGGTGCCCACACGGATCTTGGCATTCTTCGGCGCCTTGGTCTGCTCCGTGGTGATGCTCGGTTCACCAACAGGCTTGCCGTTCTCAATTTTTTGGGTGGAGGTGATGGTCTGCTCACCCGGAACGCCCTCTTGGTCGACAACTTGCTTGCCGGACTCGAGGGTGTCGTCGTAAACGTACTCGATCTCGAACGGGACCTCTTGGGTCTTCTTGCTGGTCAGCTCCTGATCAGGGATGCCCGGGCCAACCTCGATGATGCGTGGCTTGGCTTCCTTGGTGGTCTCTTCCTCAGCAACCTGGGCCTTGTCACCCTTGGCGGTGAACTTGGCGGTGTAAGTCTTCTCGCCGTTTGCACCCTCCTGAAAAACCTTGATCTCACCTGGCTTCAGGACCGGGTTCTCGCGAACCTCAGTCGGGTACGGGATCGGAACCGTCCAAATGACTTCCTCGGCACTCTCGGCAGGCTTGGTGCCGATGACAACGACCTCGTTGACCGGGTCCATCGGCTTGCCTGTTTCTGGATCAACGACGCGCTCCCATTCGCCGTCCTTGTTCTTCTTCTCCTTGCCCGGCTCACCCTCGGCCTCAACCTGGTAATCGCCGGCAGGGATTTGGTCGGAGTACTTGTACTCAACCTTGAACGGAACCTCGCGCGTCGGAACGTCGACAACGTTCACCACTGCATAAGCGGTGTCGGTAGAACCGTCCTCGTAGGTCACGGTAACTGGGATCTTGACCTGGTCACCTGGCTTCGCATCCGCGGGTGCGGTTGCGGTGACCTGGCCATTGTCGTCAATGCTGACGTTCCAGCCGGTAGGAACATCGCCCAACTTGTATGGGTTTTCCTTCGCGACGTTGACGTTCTCCGGCTTGTCGAGAGCGACCGGTAGCGTTGCGGTCTCGCCCGGGTACACCGTCTCCTCAGGATACGTCGGGTTAGCCTCCCATTTGTTGGTCAGCTTCACCACGGTGCCAACAGGGACCTCATCAATCGAGCCGTCAGGGTAAGTGACGGAGACGTGGTACTTGCGCCTATCGCCGGGCTTAGCGTTTGCCGGTGGGGTCACTGAAACTTCGCCGGTGGCGGGATCGATCTTGTACTTCCATCCGTCAACGGTGTCTTCAGTTTTCGGCTTGTCGCCGTCCATGCCGAAGGAGAAGGTCGAACCATCCGGAATGTTATTCCGATTGACGTTTCGCTTCACCTCTTCGCCCGGGGCCGCATCCTGAACGGAGTAGGAAGGCTCATATACATCATTCTGCGACTCCCGCACTTTGAACGGCGCCAAGACAGTGTCCTGAGAACCGTCGAGGTAGGTCACGGTCACAGGCACCTGGATGCCGTCTCCGGCCTTGGCGGTTGCTGGTGGTGTTGCGGTGACAATGCCGGTTTCATCAACATTGACCACCCAACCATCAACAGTGTCAGGCGCGCTAAAGCGCTTCGACGGCTCTGTAGCCAGATCACGCTCAGGAATCTTCGTATATTCCGTGATGGAGGAAGCGGCACCCTCGCCCGGCTTGGTGGTCTTCTGCTCATATTTCGGTTCATAAATCTGACGCTGCGCGCCCTGTGCCACCACAGTAGCGATGGTGAAGTCCTTCGACCCATCCTTGTAGGTCACACGAACTGGAATATCCGCAGACGAGCCCGGAAGAACGTTCTTACCAATTGGCGTGGTGATCTCACCGGTTTCCGGATCGATCTTCACCTTGTCCCAGGTGAGGTTACGCGGCGGCGCAATGTAATCCGGGTCCTTCGGGTCAGTCACGAGGGAGAAGCGCGGCTCAGAAGCATCACTCAGGTGCGTACGGTCGACATGGCTGGTCACCGTGGTCCCGATCTTGCCGTTTACCGTCGGGTAGGTTGGTTGGTTGATTCGCGAGTACGAACCGACAACAGTGAAGTCTGCTGGTACCTCAGCCGTGGAGCCATCCGGGTAGACGACATGTACTGGGATGGAGACAGCCTCACCGTTCGGAATGTTCGAGCCCGGGGTTGCTGTAACAGTACCGCTTTCGTCGATACTGAACTCCCAGCCCTTCGGCCAGGTCTTCCTATCAGGCAGCTTGAACTTGGCTAGCTTCGGGTCAGGCAGCAGGCTCTGGAAATCGGACGTAACCGAGGCCCCTGCCTTGGTCAACTTCGGCAGGTAGTGCGCGGTATCTTCACCCGACTTGTCACCGATCACACTGATGGTGCCGGTGGTGATCTGCGGGTTTGCGCCGGTGGCATAATACACCTTCACTGGCACGGTCAGCTGCGCACCAGGGAAAATATTATCCGGGATAGTGGTGGATAGGACACCGGTGTTCTCATCAATCTTGATAGTCCACCCACCGGCCTTGTACTCGGTGGTGCCATCCTCGAAGGTGTAGCGGTTCGGCTCTTCGTCCGTTTCCTTGCCGCCCTGACCCACCGGAGGCATGACTGGCTGGAGCGATACCTCTTCACCAACCTGGCCAGAGACTGCGGCGTAGTCCGGCACCTTCACACTGTTGATAACCTGGAAACTCGTCTTGACAGTATCGGTCGTACCATCAGGATAGATAGCCTTGATCTCTGGTGTGATCGTGGAGAAGTTCGGGGCATCCACAGGCGAGGTCGCGGTAACCTTGCCTGTCTCCTTATCCACGGTGACCGTCCAACCGTTAGGAACGGTGCCCTCGACCACCTCATAGGACTTTGGCGGGACCGCGTCGCGATCCTCAAAGGAGGCCTCCACGGTCAGCTGCGCGTCCATGCTTTGGCCCGGAATGCCCGTGGTGGTTCCAGGGCTAACCAGAGTAGTGACCTGGGTATTGTTGGGGTCCACAGTCACAAGCAGCGGGATGATATCCCGCGAGCCGTTGGAGTAGGTCACGATAACACGTGGCTGCGCAAAGGTGCCCGGGTTTGGGTTCTTCGGTGCAGTGACGGTGACCTCGTAGGTGTCGGGGTCCATCTTGGCTTCCCAGCCTGAGTATACAAACTGCTTATCCAGCTTGACCTCGGCTTCAACACCACCGTCCTCACGCTTTTTTACCAGATTGGCGATCTTGTCACCGGCTTGCGGAAACTTGATAACCTGACGCTCCGTGATAACAGGTCCGTTCGAGCCCTCTACACCGGAGATGATGGCCTGCTGGGCAGGGTCATACTTGGGGTCGTGGAACTGGGTGTCGTCGAAGCTCCACTGATGGTTCGCGATAACGTTCGCCTGGTTGTAGCGGGTCAGCGAGTTGGAGCTGTCGAAGACCCCGCCGCCGCCAAAGGCGTTGTTGCGAGCAGCAGCCTGCAACTGGTCGACGGTACGGGGCTTAGCCAGCACGCTAAAGCGCATGCCCTGCTGGTCGCTCAGCTTCGTGCCCTTGTACTCAGGCATGGTGTAGAAGATCTCGCCGGTAGTCTCATCAATACTCACGCTCGACGTGCCACCACCAGAAGCATCGGTGTCACTCGTGCCCATGAAGTTACCCTGCGCGTCGTAAGCCTCCACGACCATGCGGGACAGGGAATCGTCCGTGCCGCCGTTCTGCACCTTGGGAACGTTGATCTTGCCGACCTTGAGCTTCTCGCCGGGCCTAATGACCAGTTTTTCTTGGTTCTCCCACGAGACCGTAATTGGGTTACATTCAATATTCTCGCTCGGCCACGGGTTTACAGTAGCGCTGAATTCCGAGCTGCGACCTTGTGTGGCTTGCAGCACACCCGAAGGATTGTCCTTCTTGTAATTGCCCTGCCAGGCGTAGCGCACGGGATTGTCGGCAGTGGCCGAAGCGAACTGCTTGACTTTGTCATCGGTCAGCTCTGCGTAGAGATTCAGGTTTCGTTGTGTGCGAGAACCAGTAATGTCAATGCTTTCGTCGGCCTTGTCAGTGACGCTCTTGTCAAGGAAGGTCTGGCCGGCCTCCATGGAAGGCACCTCGCCGGGATTCAAGTAGTCGCCAAGGTTCCCCGTATTGGTGAAGTACCAATCGGCGAATGTGCGGTCCTTCGAGTTATCAAAGGAGACGCTTAAGCCCCACAAGGTCTTGTCGGGGCTGGTACTACTCGGCTCCTGGATGTTCCAGCTAAAACCAGCCTGGCTGTGATTAGCGGTGTTGGCCTCTTTAACAACACACGAACCGGCCGGCAGGTCGGAGGCCTGCTGGGCGTCCTTCTCCACCGCGCCGGACTTGTCGCGGATGCCGCCAGTGAACGGAGCGGCGGTGGCCTCGGGCATCACGGTGTTAAAAGAGGTGATGCTCAGCCCACTGAGCGCGAGTGTAATAGCAGAAAGAGCTGCCATCCCTTTACGGGAAGAGCGTCGCCGAGCGGTGTCGTTCCTTGATGCATTCATTCCTTAGGTCCTTTCAAAGGCAGTACCCTGCTCCACCCCACAGTGCGGAAACCCGAAAGTCGCAGAGACTTCTCAAGACAGTTCCTCACAGATTCCCTACAGAGTTGACAGGAAAAAGGCAGGTGAATGCTAAAAAGAATCCCCTCCCGCACATAAAGTCGCAATAAAAAAAGGATTTTACCTGCACTTTTTAAAAATAAACACACAACTATATGGCAAATATAGATTTCCCAGAATTGCCAGCCCTGTGCGATACTCTCCGGTTTCTGCACGTAGAGGGCGGGCGGTGCGGGGAGACGTCGCCAAGCTAGGCGCGTTCAGCGCCGTTTTATACAGTCCTAGGTTTGTGATGTCTAGCGACTTTTTGGACACGGAGTCCAGGATGTTTTTGGACGGGATGTCTAGTGGCTTTTTGGACGTTTGCGGCGGTGGAATAGCCGGATGGCTATTCCATTGCA